>JBOGGB010000381.1:0-5736 GCA_050743605.1 Acidimicrobiales bacterium | reverse complement strand
GTGCTGGACGCGACCGGCTGCGTGGTGGCGCCGGGCCTGGTCGACCTCCACGCCCACCTGCGCGAGCCCGGCAAGGAGGAGGCGGAGACGGTGGAGACCGGCGCCCGCGCGGCCGCGCTCGGCGGGTACACCGCGGTGGTCGCCATGCCGAACACCGATCCACCCGTCGACTGCGCCGCGGTCGCGAAGGAGGTGCTCGCGCTCGGGTCGCGCGCCGCGATCGAGGTCGCGGTCGCCGGCGCGATCACCGTCGGGCGCGCGGGGGAGCGGCTGGCGCCGATGGGCGAGCTGGCCGCGCTGGGCGTCCGCCTCTTCACCGACGACGGGCAGGGGGTCCAGGACGGCGCGCTGGTGCGCCGTGCGCTCGAGTACGCGCGCGACCTCGGCGTCACCCTCGCCGAGCACTGCGAGGACGCTGCGCTTGGCGCCGGGGGCGCCATGCACGAGGGCGCCTGGTCGAGCCGGCTCGGGCTGCCGGGAACGCCGTCGGCGGCGGAGGAGGCGATGGTCGCCCGCGACGTCGCGCTGGTGCGCCTGACGGGCGGCCGGCTCCACTTCTTGCACCTGTCGACCGCAGGCTCGGTCGAGCTCGTCCGCCGAGCCAAGGCCGAGGGGCTCTGCGTGACCGCCGAGGCGGCTCCGCACCACCTCGTCCTCACCGATGCCGCGTGCTCGGGGTACGACCCCACGTTCAAGGTGAGCCCGCCGCTGCGCGGGGAGGACGACGTGACGAGCCTTCGCGCCGGCATCACCGAGGGCGTGATCGACGCGATCGCGACCGATCACGCCCCCCACGCGCCCGAGACGAAGGACCTTCCCTTCGACGAGGCGCCGCCCGGCATGCTCGGGCTGGAGACGGCGCTCTCGGTCGCGCTCTCGTTCCTCGGCCTCGAGCTCGCGCTCGCCTGCATGAGCTGGCGTCCGGCCGCGATCGCCGGTCTCGCGCCGCGACAGGGCGGCCCGGTGGTGGGGGGAGCCGTCGCGAACCTGTGCGTGATCGACCCCGCGGCCACCTGGACGGTCGACCCGTCGCGCCTTGCGAGCCGCAGCCGGAACACCCCGTACGCCGGCTGGACGCTCACCGGCAGGAACCGCCACACGATCGCGGCCGGCGAGGCGGTCGTCGTCGACGCCGAGGCGCAGCGGTGACCCCGGACGCGCTCGAGCCGGCGTCCTCGCTGCTCGTGCTGGCCGACGGCGAGGTGTTCGAGGGCGAGACAGTCGGCGCGCCGGCGGAGGTCGCGACCGGCGAGCTCGTCTTCAACACCGCGCTCTCGGGCTACCAGGAGGTCCTCACCGACCCGTCGTACGCCGGCCAGGTGGTCGCCTTCACCTACCCGCACATCGGCAACTACGGCACGAACCCAGAGGACGACGAGTCCGCCCGGCCCCACTGTCGCGGCGTCGTCGTGCGCGACCTCGTGCCGGAGCCCTCGAGCTGGCGGGCGTCGGAGGGCCTTCACGCCTGGCTCGTGCGACGGGGGGTCCCTGCGGTGAGCGGAATCGACACGCGCCGCCTCACGCGCCACCTGCGCGACAAGGGTGCGATGCCCTGCGCCTTCGGGACCGCGGGCGAAGCAGCTCTCCGGGAGGCCGCCGTCGCAGCGCTCCCGACGGACGGGCTCGACCTCGTCTCGGGCGTCACCACGCTGGCACCGTACGTGCGCGGCGACGGCCCCCGGCGTGTGGTCGCGTACGACTTCGGCGTGAAGGAGGCGATGCTCCGGCGCCTGGGGCTGCTGGCGACCGTGACGGTCGTGCCCGCCTCCACGCCGGCCGCCGACGTCCTGGCGATGGAGCCCGACGGGGTGTTCCTGTCGAACGGCCCGGGCGATCCCGCCGCGCTCGGCGGACCCCTCGGCGTGATCGCGGACCTCCTCGGAAGGGTGCCGATCTTCGGGATCTGCCTGGGTCACCAGCTTCTCTGCACGGCGCTCGGCGCGACGACCTACAAGCTTCCCTTCGGCCATCACGGGACGAACCATCCGGTGCAGCGGCTGGCGGACGGGGCCGTCGAGATCACGAGCCAGAACCACAACTACGCGGTGAGCGGAGCCCGCGGCGCCGAGGTGACGCACGTGAACCTGAACGACGGAGTGGTCGAGGGCGTGCGCGTGCCCCGGGCGAGGGCGTTCTCCGTCCAGTACCACCCCGAGGCAGGCCCCGGGCCTCACGACGCCGGTTACCTGTTCGCCACGTTCGCCGAGATGCTCGGCTAGCCGGACCGGGGCGAACGGGACGTGCCGCGGCGTGACGACATCTCTTCGGTGCTCGTGATCGGGTCGGGGCCGATCGTGATCGGACAGGCCTGCGAGTTCGACTATTCGGGCACCCAGGCCTGTCGGGTGCTAGGCGACGAGGGCTACCGCGTCGTGCTCGCCAACTCGAACCCCGCCACGATCATGACGGACCCCGAGCTCGCGGATCGGACCTACGTGGAGCCGCTCACCCCCGAGGTGTTGGAGGCGATCATCGCCAAGGAGCGGCCCGACGCGCTCCTGCCGACGCTCGGCGGTCAGACCGCGCTCAATCTCACCATGGCGCTCTTGGAGCGCGGCGCGCTCGACGGCGTCGAGGTCATCGGCGCACGACCGGAAGCGATCCGCACCGCAGAGGACCGCAATCTCTTCCGCCGGGCGATGACCGAGATAGGGCTGGAGGTCCCAAAGAGCGGGTTCGCGCACTCGCTCGACGAAGCGCTCGTGATCGCAGACGAGATCGGCTACCCCGTCATGGTCCGTCCGAGCTTCATCCTGGGCGGAAAGGGCACGGGGATCGCGCCGCGGCGCACAGAGCTGGTCGGCCTCGCAGCCGACGGGCTCGACGCGAGCCCGATCGGCGAGATACTCGTGGAGCGCTCCGTCGCGGGGTGGAAGGAGTACGAGCTCGAGGTCATGCGCGACCACGCGGACAACTGCGTGGTCGTCTGCTCGATCGAGAACGTGGACCCGATGGGCGTGCACACCGGGGACTCGATCACCGTCGCGCCGGCCCAGACGCTGACCGACGTGGAGTACCAGGCGATGCGTGACGACTCGTTTGCGTGCCTGCGGCGCGTGGGCGTGGAGACCGGCGGCTCGAACGTCCAGTTCGCCGTCGACCCCCGGTCGGGCAGGCGCCTTGTCATCGAGATGAACCCGAGGGTGTCCAGGTCGTCCGCGCTCGCCTCGAAGGCGACGGGATTCCCCATCGCCAAGATCGCCGCGCGGCTCGCGGTGGGCTACACGCTCGACGAGATCCGCAACGACATCACGAGGGCGACTCCGGCGAGCTTCGAGCCCACGATCGACTACGTCGTCACGAAGTTCCCCAGGTGGGCGTTCGAGAAGCTGCCGGGCGCCGATGGGAAGCTCGGCACGCGCATGCAGTCGGTCGGGGAGGTCATGGCCATCGGCCGTACGTTCTGCGAGTCGCTGCAGAAGGCCGTCCGCTCGCTCGAGCAGGGTCGGGACGGGCTGAACGCCGATGCCCAGGAGTCGGCGCTCGAAGCGCTCGGAGACGACGAGCTGCTGGATCGGGCAGCCGTCGCGACTCCCGAGAGGATCTTCGAGGTGGAGTGCGCGTTGCGGCGTGGCATCTCCGCAGACGTGCTGGCGGCACGTACCGGGATCGACCCATGGTTCCTCGCGCAGATCGCGCGGCTCGCAGGCGCCCGGCGAGCGCTCGCAGAGGAGGTCGAGGCGGGTGCGGTCGAGGCGGGAGAGGTCGAGGCGGGCGCGGTCGGCACGGTGAGCCGCCGGTCGTGGCGCCGTCTGAAGCGGCTGGGCTTCTCGGACGCCCAGCTCGCCTACCTCCTCGGCTCCACCGAGGCCGAGGTACGGCGTGCGCGTGTCCGTGCAGGGGTCGTCGCGACCTACAAGACCGTCGACACGTGCGGCGCCGAGTTCGAGGCGTTCACGCCGTACCACTACTCGACCTACGAGGACGAGGACGAGGTCCGGCCGTCGGGGCGCGACAGGGTCGTCATCCTCGGCTCGGGGCCGAACCGCATCGGCCAAGGGATCGAGTTCGACTACTGCTGCGTGCACGCGTCGATCGCGCTGCGGGCGGCCGGCTACGAGACGGTCATGGTCAACTGCAACCCCGAGACGGTCTCGACCGACTACGACACCTCGGACCGCCTGTACTTCGAGCCGCTCACGGCCGAGGACGTCGCCAACGTCGTGGACGCGGAGCGCAGGGCGGGAGGCCGGCTCGTCGGCGTCGTCGTCTCGCTCGGCGGCCAGACGCCTCTGAAGCTTGCCCACTCGCTGCCGCCCGAGCTCGTGCTCGGAACGAGCCCTGCGTCCATCGACCGGGCAGAGGACCGCCGGCGCTGGAACGCGCTGTGCGAGGAGCTCGGGATCCCCCAACCTCCCGGCGGGACGGCCGCGACGGTCGACGAGGCCCTCGCAGTCGCGCGGCGCGTGGGGTACCCTGTGCTCGTCCGGCCGAGCTACGTGCTCGGCGGGCGCGCGATGGAGATCGTCTTCGACGACGCGGAGCTGCGGCGGGCGATGGAAGGGTTGCGGCTCGAGCGCGAGGGGGGTGTGACCGCGGAGCGGCCGGTGCTCGTGGACCGGTTCTTGGAGGACGCGGTCGAGATCGACGTCGACGCGGTGCGTGACCGCACGGGCGAGGTGCTCGTCTGCGGCGTGATGGAACACGTCGAGCAGGCGGGCGTCCACTCGGGCGACTCGGCCTGCGCGCTGCCGCCGCAGACGCTGTCGGCCGACGTGGTCTCGGCGCTCGGGAGCCACACGCGCGCGCTCGCCGACGCGCTGCGCGTGGAAGGGCTGCTGAACGTGCAGTATGCGGTCAAGGACGGGGTCGTCCACGTCCTCGAGGCGAACCCGCGCGCGAGCCGGACGGTGCCCTTCGTCGCCAAGGCCACCGGCGTGCCGGTCGCCATGATCGCCGCCCGGGTGATGGTCGGCGAGACGCTCGAGGCGCTGCGCGCCGAGGGGCTGCTCAGCGCCGCGGGGGCGCTTCCGAGCCCTGAGCACGTGAGCGTGAAGGAGGCGGTCCTCCCCTTCGATCGCTTCCCTGGGGTCGACACGGTGCTCGGTCCCGAGATGCGCTCGACCGGCGAGGTGATGGGCGTGGACTCCACGTTCGGTCTCGCCTTCGCCAAGAGCCAGTCGGCGGCTGGTACCGAGCTCCCCACGTCGGGGACCGTGTTCCTGTCGCTCGCCGACCGAGACAAGCCGGGCGGGCTCGCGGTCGCCCGCGGGCTCACGGAGCTCGGCTTCTCGGTCGCGGCCACGCTGGGCACCGCCGGCTACCTGCGCGATCGCGGCGTGCCCGTCGACACGCTGGTCGCCAAGGTGGCAGAAGAGGGGATGGCCGCCGACGCGGTGCAGCTGATCGCGGGCGGCAAGGTGCAGATGGTGGTGAACACGCCCCGGGGTCGCGGCTCGCACGCCGACGGCACCCACATCCGCGCCGCCGCGCTCGCGCATCACGTACCGTGCATCACGACGCTCTCCGCGGCCAAGGCGGCGGTCGCGGGCATTTCGGACCGCGCCGCGCATCCCTTCGTCGTCCGCAGCCTCCAGGAGCTCCACGGTGCGCCAGAGGCACGCTGACCGGCGGGTGCTCTCGACCCAGGTCGGCGGGTTGCGGCTCCGCTCGGCGGTGATGACCGCCTCGGGGACGTCGGGCCACGGCGCGGAGCTCGCCGCCTACGGCCCGCTCGCCGAGCTCGGGGCCGTCGTCGTCAAGTCGCTCTCGGCGGACCCCTGGCCAGGGAACGAC
>JBOGGB010000380.1:0-3249 GCA_050743605.1 Acidimicrobiales bacterium | reverse complement strand
GCCGGAACACTGCTGATCGAGCCGGCTTCCTCGACGACGACCGTGTCCCTGAGCGGTGGCACCACGCAGCGAGTGGTCACAATCCCGTCCGGTGCCGTGGCCACGCTCGAGGACGTCACCGTCGAGTCCGGGCACGCGTCGACAGGCGGCGACATCCAGGACGCCGGGACGCTCACGATCGAGTACTCCACGATCACCGGAGGAACCGCCACCGCGGACGGAGGCGACGTCTTCAGCTCGGGGACGCTCACGATCGAGTACTCCACGATCACCGGAGGAACCGCCACCGCGGAGGGAGGCGACATCTTCGACAGTGCCGGAACCATGACGATCGAGTCGTCCACCGTCACCGCAGGGTCGGCAACAGCCACAGGAGGGAACGTCTACTCGACCGGCACCGTCGCGCTCGCCGCGAGCATCGTCGCCAAGAGCGCCAAGGGCGGCGACTGCGCGGGCACGGCACCGACCGACGACGGCTACGACGTCGTCGACCAGACCGGATGCGGGATCACCGCGACCTCGCCGTCGACCCTGACATCGCACAGTGTCGTCTCTCCGGTGGTCGCCGACTACCTGGGTGCCCTCGGCACGCACGGGGGCAGCACCCAGACGATCCCGCTCCTCGTGACACCGACACCGACGACCGCGACACCCGACCCCGCCCTGGGGTCGATCCCGACGGCCACGGCGCTGACGGTCCGCACCACCACGTACAAGCCGTGCACACCCACCGCGCAGAACGGTGCCACACGCACCTCGACATCCACCTGCGACGCAGGGGCGTTCGAGCTCACGCCGAAGACAGGCGTTCGGTCGTCGGGCTCGGGGTCGGGATCGGGATGGTCCACACCGGGATCCTCCACACCGGGTTCCTCCACCTCTGGGTCGGGGCCCACACCGGGGTCGGGGCCCACACCGGGGTCGGGCTCGTCAGGTTCGGGCGCATCCCGGAGCGCGAACGGAGAGACTGCGTCCGACAGCGCCGCGTCGGCGCTCGAGCGCGCCTTCCCCGCGGCGACGGGGGGATGCCCCGGTACGCCTTCGACACGCCCTGTCGTGCTCGCGACCGACGCCGAGTACCCGGACGCACTGTCTGCCAGCTATCTCGACGGCTATCTCGACACCGGGACCCTGTTCACCGACCCGAGCTCGCTGTCTGCCTCCGCCCTCGATGCCATCGAGGAAGAGGGGATCACCCGGGTCGTCGTCGTCGGAGGCCCGCTCGCGATCTCCACAGTGGTGCTCGAACAGCTCGAGGGAACCGAGATCTCCACGTGCGGTGGCGCGACCCCTTCAACGCAACACCAGCTGCAGGTCACTCGCATCTTCGGCGTCGACGAGTTCGCGACCTCACGTGCCATCGCGACGACGCCTCCCCCGAGCTACGTCGGAACCTTCGACCTCTCTGGCGCGTACACATTGCCGGGCGCTCCGAGCGCGACGGGTGACCAGGGTGCCTTCAATGCCACCGTCGGGACGGCCTCGGCGGACCCCTCCGCCCCAGGCGCCCTTCGCACCGCCATCGTGGCGAACGGCGTGGACGACGAGAGCGCGGAGTCGGCGGCCACTCCCGCAGACGCGAGCCACCTTCCATTGGTCCTCACCACACCGACGACGCTGTCGCCCACAGCAGCAGTAGCTCTCGAGTCCCTCCGGATCGCCCAGGTCGTCGTCATGGGCGGCCAGCTCGCGGTCTCCGACGCGGTGGTGAAGTCGCTCCAGGCATTGGGGATATCGGTGCTGCGCGCGGCTGGACAGACAGCGAGCGCGACGTCGAGCGAGCTCGCAGGTCTCGAGCTCGATTCGGCGAGCACGTACATGGGGCTCGGCTGGGCTCCGTCCGGGGCCCTCTACGTCACCCGTGCCAACGCGTGGACCGAAGGGATCGCGGGTGCCGTGCTCGCCGCGTCGGTCGAGTCCGGACGCACCCCCCTGGTGCTCACGGCGAGCCAAGTCGACGTCGGCTCAGCGTTGGAAGCGTTCCTCGAGGCGGCCGGAGCTCTCGGCATCGACGACGACGGGCGCACGGTCACGACGCTCGACGTCCTCGGAGGACCGACAGTCGTCTCGGACACAGTGGTCGCCTCCATGGAGAGGGCGCTCTCGAGCTGAGCATCCCTCGAGCGGGTCCTACCCTGTCGCGCATCTCGTCTCGGCGCTACACGCTCCTCGAGACCGGCGACCCGTCCGCTTCGGCGTCTACCTCCTGTGCGGCGTCGACCAGGTCTTCGAAGCCGATGGCCCCGAGCTCCGTGAACCGCTCGCGGAGCCACCCGCCCGCGGCATCGAGGAGGCCGAGCTTCTTCAGGTTCGGCACGATCTTCGAGAAGAGGAGCACCTGAAACTCGTCGCGCTCCGGAGCACGGGACATGACGGAGATCACGTCCTCAGCGGGCACCTCGAGGCGCTGCCACACCTCCTGCATCATCATGCGGTCCTTCATCCGCACTGCCGCCTCGAAGGCGAACTCCTGCCGCTCCCGCAGCTCCGAGTCGGTCAGCTCGGTGTAGTAGTCCTGAAGACTGAGCACGCCGAACGCGACATGGCGAGCCTCGTCGGCCATCACGTAGCGGAGCAGCTGCTTCAAGAGCGGCTCCTGGGTGCTCGCATGGATGAAGCCGAACGCTGCGAGGGCGAGCCCCTCGACCATGATCTGCATGCCGAGATAGGTCATGTCCCAGCGACGATCCGCGATGATGTCGTCGAGGAGCATCCCCAGGTGCGCATTGATCGGGTAGTGGCCGGACAGCTTCTCGTCGAGATAACGGGAGAAGACCTCCACATGGCGCGCCTCGTCCATGACCTGGGTCGCCGCGTAGTACTTGGCGTCGATCCACGGGACCGTCTCCACGATCTTCGCCGTGCACAGGAGCGCCCCTTGCTCCCCGTGCAGGAATTGGGAGAGCATCCAATTCTGGTTCTCCACGCCGAGGCGGAGCCACTCCTTGTCGCCCCAGTGCTCGAGCACGGTGCCCGCGACGTCCTGCGGCGACCATCGCAGCGAGCCAGGGTTGGACGCCTGGTTCAGCATCACGAGCCGCTCCTGGTCGACCTCGGTCTGCCAGGGAAGGTCGGTTCGGGCGTTCCACTGCGCGGACTTCGCCTTCTCGTAGAGGCGATCCAGGCGAGGCTTCGCGCCCTTCTCGTAGTCCCACGTGAACTCTGCCGGACAGGGGTCGCCCACCAGGTGGTGCCCGCCCGGGTCCTCGTGACAGACCGTCGCGAGAACCGCCGCGTGGTCCCGCGCGG
>JBOGGB010000379.1:0-1544 GCA_050743605.1 Acidimicrobiales bacterium | reverse complement strand
TCCCGAGCGAGGTGAGCCGATGGACGCCGAGGCCTATGCAGACATGCTGCCGTGGCTGGTGTTCGTCGTGATCGATCACAAGCTTGGCCTCGGGGTTGCCTGGGCAGCGGGAAGCTCCCTGGCCTGTGGCGTGGGGCTCGTCGCATGGTCCTATTGGCGCGGGAGATACGCGCTCTTGCCACGAGTCGCGGTCGGGGTCTTCTCCGTCTGCCTGCTCGCGGCGCTGATGATTCCATCGTGGAACGACCAGGTGAGCCTCCCTCGTGCCTTGGTCGTGGTTACGTTGAGCGTCCTCGCGTTCGGTTCCCTGTGCGTCACGCCGCTGAGCGAGACCTACACGGTCCGGCTCGTCGCTCCGGTGATCCGCGATGACCCGCGCTTTCGCATGGTGAACGTCGAGATGACGTTGGCCTGGGGCATCGGGGCGTTCGCGGTCGCCCTCGCGTCCAGCGCGACCGCGCTGCTTCCAGGGAAGCTCGCCTTCACCTTCCTGGACTGGGTGACCCCTCTCGTGCTTGCCACGGTGACCATCCTCTGGGCCGCGCGTCGATGGGAGGCCTTCCGTCTCTCCGTCGAGGCGGTGCCCCCTGACCGGCGCCTGGGGGAGGGCATCGCCCACGTCCACGCAAGAGAGGGCGTCGCCCGCGTCGACCTCGCGAAGGGCGGGGTGATCAGCTTCGCGGCGCGCCGATCGATGCCCTCGCTCGGATTGTCGTCGTTCGAGCTGGCGGAGCCCGCAGGGGATCCGGAGCTCGCGGGAGGGAGAGGACGCGACGCGGTCATCCGGCACCTGCCGATGCGCACGCGCAACGCCGGCTCGGCGGGAGCCGACTAGGGCTGGGTACATCACCGGGGCCGGTCGCGTCCGGTCCGGCGTGAGCCCCTCACTGCTTCAGCCGGCGCAGACGGTGACGCTCTTGGCCGCGAGGATCCGGCTCACGGAGGCGTCGACCCGGGTGCGGGAGATCGCACCTTGCGCGAGCGCCTGAACCAACGCGCCGACGACGGGACGCCATGTGGACGCTGTGACCATCGGCATGTCGGCACCGGCGAGCAACGCGGTCACCGCGGCGTCCGCCTCGCTATACCCTGCATCGGAGATCGCCTTCGCGCTGAGCGAGTCCGTCATGGCGACACCTCCGAAGTGAAGTGTGGTCCGCAAGAGGGCATAGGTCGCCGCGGAGAGGCTCGCCGGCAGGCCCCCGGTGAGACCAGGCACGATCGGATGGCCAACCATCACGACGGGAAGGCCCGAATCGATCACCCGGGAAAAGGGGACGAGGTCGTCGCCCCGAAGCTCTGCGAGCGGCGGGTCGTTCGCCGGTCCTGTGTCCGTGTCGGCTGATGCGTGGCCCAGGCCCGGGAAGTGCTTGCCGACCGCCACTACGCCGGCCGCGCGCAGCCCTGCCGCATACGCGGTGCCGTAGGCGGCGACGACATCCGGTGTCGCGCTGAAAGAGCGTTGCGACTCGTAGGCGACCGGGTCTGTCGCTGACGCGGTGTCGAGCACGGGCGCCAGGTCCATCGTGATGCCGATCTGTCGC
>JBOGGB010000378.1:0-2868 GCA_050743605.1 Acidimicrobiales bacterium | reverse complement strand
GTCTCGAGCTCTGCGTGGAGGGGGAGGGTGCTCACTGGCCTAGCCGTCTCTCGGCCTTGGGCTCCTCGCTGTCCTCAGTGGCGAGCTGGCGGGCGGTCGATCCGGAGCAGACCTGGCTCTCCAGGGTGGAGAGGATGAACGTCGTCATCTGCTCGAGCGTGCGGATCCTCGTGCGTTCCTGGCTGCTCACCGCCTCGATCTCGCCGACGAAGCTCCCGTCGGCGAGGGAGTCGGGGCGGAGGCGCAGTACGTAAGAGATCACCATGCCGGGCAACCTACGAAGAGGCCGTCCACCCGGTGTCTGCCGTTCGCGATGGACGCGCGAGGGACGCAGGCAGGAGGGGAACGTCACGGGCGGACGGTCGAGGGACGCCCGTGGGACCGGGCCGCCGTAGGTTGCGAGCCGTGGCAACTGAGACGCCCATCGACGAGAGCCTGCGGCTCGCCCGCGACCTGTGCCTCGGCGTCGGGGCCTTCTACGTGACCGAGGCGGGCTCGGTGTTCTCGAGCATGTCCGACGTGATGCGGCCCGACAACGCCGATGAACGGGTGGCCGCGCTGGCGCGCAGCTGCCTGATCCACCCCTCCGCCCGCGGCACCGGCCTGTTCTGGAGCGCCGAATCGGCGGACGACGGCGGCACGCTGCAACCGGAGTGGTCGCTCGCCTGCGTGGTGGCGCCCGTGTGGCGGGCCAGGCGGTGGCTCGGCCTCTTGGGCGTCGTCGACGTCTGGCTGCCCGAGCTCGACGACGAGCAGCGAGCGGGCCTGCTGGCCCTGGCGACGGGCGTCGCGGGCCAGGTCGAGCCGGCAGACCAAGGAGCAGAGCTCGGAGCCGAGCCGGCTTCGGCACCGCCCGGCGCGGCGGAGACCGCCGTCTCTCAGGGAGCCCCGGACGCCGGGGGACTTCCCCCGGACCAGCGCCGCGTGGACACTCCGGCCGAGCCGTTCCTCGGCGAGATCCTGGACCACCTGCCCGACGGGCTCCTCGTGGCCCGGAGCGACGGGACCATCGTGCTCGTGAACCAGACCTTCGCCCAGATGACCGGCCTGCCGCTCGACGCCGTGCTGGGCGAGGACGTGACCCAGGTGCTCGCAGCCGGGTCCTCAGGCGGGCCGACAGGTGGGCCCACTGCTGGGCCCACTGGCGGGCTCGAGGAGGGCGACCGAGAGGCGTTGCTCCGGGATCTCGTGGGCGAGCCCGGGGGCACCGTGCTCGTGAGAGAGGGCCCGCTGGGTCCCGTGCTGCTCGAGGCCACCGGACGCCGGGTCGAGAGCCGGTTCGCAGGGGACTGCTTCGTCACCTTGGTCCGTGCCGCCCGCGCGGCGGCCGGCGAGAGTGCGGAGGACCACCGCGCCGAGCAGTCGGGGATCCAGGCGCTGCTCGACCACATCGAAGACGGCATCGTGTGCTGCGACTCCCAGGGAATCGTGGTCATCGCGAACCGGGCCGCCCGCCGGCTGCAGGGCCTGTCGGAGGACGAGCTGCAGGTGGGCGCGGCCCTTCCCCCGGTGGTGCGGCTGCAGACCATCGAAGGCCATGCGCTGAGCGTTGACGAGCACCCGCTCGTCCGCTCGATGCTCGACGACGTGCCGGTGACCGAGGAGCTCCTGCTGCGAGCCGACGACGTGGAGCGCTACATCTCGGTCTCCTCGCATCCGCTGCGTGTGGACGGCGGCGACGGGGCGATCGCAGTCCTGCGCGACGTGACCGCCGAGCGCGAGCGGCAGGCGCACCTGACGCGCTACGCCCTGTACGACCCGCTCACCGGAGTGGCGAACCGCTACCTGCTGAACGACGCTCTCGGCAGGATGCTGGAGGGGCTCCACCGCAAGGGCGGCTCCGTCTCGCTCATCTACCTCGACCTCGACCGGTTCAAGGAGATCAACGACGTGCACGGGCACGAGACCGGCGACGAGTTGCTCCGTGCCGTCGCGATGCGCATGGCACGCGCCGTCCGCGGCGAGGACATCGTCGCCCGCCTGGGCGGGGACGAATTCGTGGTGGCGCACGTCACCGCCGAGCGGCTGTCGGACGGCGACGCGGTCGTCGCCAGAGTCCGCAAGGTCCTCACCGCTCCTTACCGCCTCGGCGACCTCGTGCTCGACGTGGGTGCGTCGGTCGGCTGGGTGAGCACTTCGTCGGGCGAGGACACCCCCGAATCGCTCATCGCCCAGGCTGACCGGGCGATGTACGAGCAGAAGCACCAGCGCCGGGCGGCCGAGCAGGGAGCGCCGGCGTGACGCTGCTCCCCGCGCTGCCGAGCCAGGCCGTCGCCGAGGGCTCCGCAAGGCGTCTGGCCGCCGAAGCGGCCGGGCGCGAGCTGGCCGCGCACCTCCTCTCTCCGACGCTCGCCGCCGCGGACAACCCGGTCGAGGCGATGGCCCGGGCAGCTGTTCCCCGGCTGCGCGAGATGGGCGTCGTCGCCGAGATCGTCCGGGCTCGGGGGGACTGCCTGGTGGTGCGGAGCGTCGCCGCGGACCCCCTCGCCGTCGGCGACGGGTGCGCCTTGGTCGCGGGCTGGCTCGACGCGCTTCCCCGATTGACCTCCGGGCTCGCCTGGACGGTCGCAGAGTCCACGTGCGCCACCCGTGGCCACCGGATGTGCATGCACACGCTCATGTGGCGCCGTGCCCCGGAGGACTCGGGCGCCGGGGAGCCGCCGGCGGACCCGGCGACGCTCGGTGACCCGGGCGACCATCGGAGCACCGACCCGCTTCTTCATGTTCTTCCCCGACCCGGTGCTGCACCGGTCGGGAACCTCGCGCCGGCCGCTGTCCCCCCAGCGGCCGGCCGTCCTCTGTCGGAGCCATTGCCGGATGCCGCATCTCCCCTTCCCATCCTTGCGGCGTCCGGCTTGGCTCCGGCGG
>JBOGGB010000377.1:0-2229 GCA_050743605.1 Acidimicrobiales bacterium | reverse complement strand
CGGGGGCTGAGCGGTGGTCCCGCTGGCCCCGCCCCTCAAGTGGCGAGGATGGTGACGGCCACCCGCTGAACCTGGTTCACGTGCACGCCCTCGGGCTGCACGGCACCGGTCTCGTCGGTTGCCCGGACCACGATGGTGTGCTCGCCGGGACCCGACGGCTGCCACGTGGCCCGGAACCCCTGCCACGGCGCGCCGGTTCGGCGGAGGTCGAGGTCGGCAGGGAAGAAGGTCGCCCCCCCGTCGACGCTGATCTCCACCCGTGCGACCGGTGCGTGCCCCCAGGCCCAGCCGCCGAGCTCGACGGGTCCTCCGGGGAGCTGTGCCCCGTCCTGTGGGGTGACGAGGCGGGAGTTCACCGCCAGCTCCCAGACGGGACGTCGCACCCCGTCCACCTCGACGTTGTACAGGCGCGTGGTGAACAGGCTCGACGCGCGCTCGGCCTGTACGGACACCGTCGACAGCCACTTGACGGAATTGGTCCCGTAGTAGCCGGGAACGAGCGCACGCAGGGGGAAGCCGTGCTCGGGCGCGAGGGGCTCTCCGTTCATCTCGTATGCGATCACGACGTCCGCGTCGCGAGCCTTCGTTGCCGGGATGTCCTTCAGGTAGCCGTCGGTCGCCTCCCCGGCGTAGCTCCCCGAGTCTTCGCCGCGCAGCCACACGTAGCCCGCGTCGGGGGAGGCTCCGGCCTCCTCGAGGAGTGACACGAGCGGCACCCCCCTCCACGAGGCGTTGCCCACGATGCGGGTCGGCTTGTCGGGGTCCTCGGGGTTGCCGGCGCACTCGAGGAGGGCCGTGACGGTGCGCGCCGGACGTGACCGGAGCTCCGCGATGTCGAGCCGCAACGGGCGCTCGACGAGGCCGTCGACCACGAGGGTCCAATCGGCCGCGGAGCAGTGGGCGATGCCGTGGTGCGCGAGGACGTAGTGCTGCGCGGCCGGGGTGATGAAGGATCCGAGCGCCGCGGCCGGCGTGTCTCGAAGTACCAGCCCGGCAGGTTCCATCTCGGCGCGCGGTCGGCGATCGGACGCCATCACGCCACGACCCTATTCGAGAGCCGGCGCCGGCGTGTCCGGGTAGTGTGCCAGCGGTGGAGGGCCACGACGAAGGCTCGCAGCTGTCGGACACCCAGCTTCGGGTGCGCGCGCTGGAGCGGGTGCTCACCGACAAGGGGCTGCTGGACCCTGCCGCCGTCGACGAGATCGTCGAGACGTTCGAGACGAGGATCGGTCCTCGCATCGGCGCCCGGATCGTCGCCAGGGCATGGTCGGACCCGGGCTTCCGCTCGGCCCTCCTTGCCGACGCCACCGCGGCCGTCCGGGGAGTCGGACGCGAGCTCGCGCACAGCGGACACCTGACGGCGGTGGAGAACACGCCAGCGGTGCACAACGTGGTCGTGTGCACCCTGTGCTCGTGCTATCCCTACGACATCCTCGGCTTACCGCCGGTGTGGTACAAGTCGTCGTCGTACCGGTCTCGTGTCGTGAAGGACCCCCGCGGAGTCCTCTCGGAATTCGGTGTGCACCTGAGCGGCGACGTGGAGATCCGCGTGTTCGACTCGACCGCCGAGATGCGCTACCTCGTGCTGCCGATCCGACCGCCGGGCACCGAGGGCTGGGGCGAAGAGGCGCTCGCCGAGCTCGTCACGCGCGATTCCATGATCGGGACCGGCCTCGTCTCGGAGACGACGAGGAGCCGCTGAGCCGTGGACGGCGTCCACGACATGGGCGGCATGGACGGCTTCGGGCCAGTGGTGGTGGAGCAGGACGAGCCTCCTTTCCACGCGCGCTGGGAAGCCCAGGTGCTCGCCATGACCCGTGCCGCGGGGGCGATCGGCGCCTGGGGCATCGACAGGTTCCGTTTCGCGATCGAGCAGCTCCCTCCCGCCGTCTACCTGTCCAGCTCCTACTACGAGCGTTGGTTGGGAGCACTCGAGGCCAACCTCGTCGCCCACGGAATGGTCGGCGCCGACGAGCTCGCTGCGGGCCGCTCGCTGCGGGCCGCCCATCCGACGCGCCGCGCGATCGGTCCGTCGGGCGAACATGGCACAGGAGGTCGGGGGCTCTACGAGCGCGAGGTGGACCGCCGGCCGCGCTTCGGCGTGGGCGACCGTGTCCTGGCGCGCAACATCCACCCGGCGAGCCACACCCGCCTGCCGCGCTACGTCCGGGGGCATCTCGGCACGATCGAGCGGGTCCACGGCTGCCACGTCTTCCCCGACGCCGTCGT
>JBOGGB010000376.1:0-2094 GCA_050743605.1 Acidimicrobiales bacterium | reverse complement strand
GGAGATGGACGCGGCGGCTCCCACGGCAAGGATGCGGGGAAGGGCGCGGCGAACAGCCCGACAAGTCACACCAGCCACAGCGGCCACAGTAGCCTCACCGCCCCTGCCCACCAAGAGTTTTCTCATTTCGGTTGTCTACGTGCACGTTCTCGATGGAGCGCGGGTGGTTAGCCGCGCGCCCAAAGGTTGTTATCGGGCGCGGAGCGTGCAGAATTGAGTGCAGAGCATGCGAAATTGGGCGACAGATAATGTGCCAGCGGTGGATGACTTCTTGGAGGGTTCCGTGGAGGGAGTGGTCGATGTTGGCGCCGGCCGGGTCCGCGGGCGAGAGCGCGGCGGCGTCTGGGCGTTCTTGGCCATCCCCTACGCCCGTTCGCCGGCCGGCCCGTTGCGCTGGCGGCCGCCCCAAACGCCTGAGCCCTGGACCGGCGTGCGCGACGCGTTCGACCCGGGCCCGGTGTGCCCCCAGGTCCCACCGGCTCGGGCGACCTCGATCCCGGGCGACCCCCTCGAGCAGGGAGAGGACTGCCTCCACCTGAGTGTCTGGACCCCGGGGCTGGGCGCCGCCCGGTCGGGGGACGTGGCCGGGTCGAAGGGGGCGGCCGGGTCGGGGGGGACCACCGGGCGGCCGGTGATGGTCTGGATCCACGGCGGCGGGTTCACCACCGGCACGGCCGGCAGCGTGCTCTACGACGGCAGTGACCTCGCCCGTCGGGGCGACGTCGTCGTGGTGGGGGTCAACTACCGGCTCGGTGCCCTCGGCTTTCTCGCTCACCCCGCATTTGCCGCAGGTGGTGGCGGCAACGGCAGTGGCGACGGCAGCGGCGGGGGCATCTGGGCCAACTGGGGGCTGCTCGACCAGGTCGCGGCGTTGCGCTGGGAGCAAAGAAACATCGGGGCCTTCGGCGGCGATCCTTCCAACGTCACCCTCTTCGGCGAGTCGGCGGGCGCCATGAGCGTCTCCGCCTTGCTCGCCATGCCCGCGGCGCGCGGCCTCTTCCACCGGGCGATCGTCGAGAGCGGGCCGCCGTACACCTTCGGCGCCCAGCGGGCCGCCGAGGCGGCGGGAGCGGTGGCCAAGCAGTTGGGGATCGTCGAAGTGCGCCGCGAAGTGCTCGAGCAGGTGCCGGCGTCCGACTTGGTGGCCGCGGTGGCCTCGCTACAACGAGGACCTGCCCGGCCGGGCGAGATCACGCTGCCGCTCCTGCCCGTCATTGACGGCTTGACGCTGCCCGTCGAGCCGCTCGAGGCAGTGGCCGCCGGCGCCGCGGCCGGCGTGCCGCTCATCGTCGGCACCAACCGCGACGAGATGGCGTTCTTCGGGCTGTCCGATCTCGCCATGGCGGGCATGGACGAAGAGCAGCTGTTGCGCAGGCTCCGGCGCTCCGCGCCCTGGGCGGACGCCGAAGTCGTCGTCGACACCTACCGGCGAGCCCGCTTGTCCCGGGGCGAAGCGGTCACGCCGCGTGACCTGTGGGTCGCGGCGGCGAGCGACGTGGTTTTCCGCTGGCCGTCGCTGCGGCTCGCCACTGCGCAGCGCGCCCACCAGTCCAAGACGTTCGTCTACCTGTTCACCTGGGAGACGCCGGCGTTCCGGGGCGCCCTCGGGTCCTGCCACGCGCTCGAGATCCCATTCGTGTTCGGCACCGTGCGCACATCCGCGGTGGCGAAGTTCGCCGGCGACGGACCCGACGCCGAGTCGCTGTCCGAGGACATGCAGGCGGCATGGCTGGCGTTCGTCCGCACCGGCGACCCGGCGTCGCCGCGCCTGGGGGAGTGGCCCGCATGGGACCCCGAACGGCGTCCGACGATGGTCTTCGACCGTGAGTCGCAGGTGTGCGAGGCGCCGCGCGACGAGGAGCTCGCGGCGTGGGAGCCGTTGCAGCCGCTGCCCGCGCCCATGGGGGGCGGTGGGAGCGTTGCGGGCGTCGGAAACGCTGCGGGGACGTAGCCCAAATGGCAGAGGCAGGGCGCTTAAACCGCCTCCAGTGAGGGTTCGAATCCCTCCGTCCCCACCCGGCAAGCCGATATCGTGCTATCATTCGTTGAATGGCACAGCTTCTGGTACGTCAGCTCGATGACGACGTAAAGAGC
>JBOGGB010000375.1:0-6482 GCA_050743605.1 Acidimicrobiales bacterium | reverse complement strand
GCTCGACTTCGTGCTGTGGCAGCCGTCGCTTCCCGACGAGCCTGCCTGGGAGTCGCGCTGGGGACCCGGGCGCCCGGGCTGGCATGTCGAGTGCTCGGCGCTCGCGATGCGCGAGCTCGGCCCCACTGTCGACCTCCACGGAGGCGGCCGCGACCTCGTCTTCCCCCATCACGAGTGCGAGACCGCGCAGTCCGAATCGGCCACCGGACACCAGTTCGTGCGCCATTGGCTGCACGTGGGCCTGGTCGGCCTCGGCGGGAAGAAGATGTCGAAGTCGCTCGGCAACCTCGTCTTCGTCGGCGAGCTCCTGAAGGACTGGGAGCCCGCCGTGGTGCGCCTCTCGCTCCTCGCGCACCATTACCGCGCGGACTGGGAATGGGACGACGCGCAGCTCGCACCCGCGGCCGAGCGCCTCGACCGGTGGCGGCAGGCTCCGCGCGTGTGGGGCCACGGGGGCGATTCCGCTCTCGACGTGGTGCGAGCGCACGTGGACGACGACCTCGACGTGCCCGGCGCGCTGGCGGCGCTCGACGAGCGCGCCGCTGCGGGGATACCGGTCGCCGCGGGCGCGGCGCTCCTGGGGGTCGTCTTCTAAGTCGTTCCACAGGCGGTACCGTTCTTCGACCCAGGACGGACAAGGGCGAGCTGGAGGACGATCGGGTCGATGGCGCAAGAGGTGAGTGTCGAGCTGCCCGACGGGACCAGGCGGGAGCTGCCCCGGGGCGCGACGGCCGCCGACCTCGCTGCCTCGATCGGCGCGCGCCTGGCGCGGGAAGCGGTCGCCGCCGAGATCGACGGGCGACCGGTGGATCTCTCCACGGCCCTCGTGGACGGCGCCGCGGTGTCCATCGTGACGACTGACTCCGACGCGGGGCGCGACGTGCTCCGCCATTCGACCGCTCATGTGATGGCCCAGGCGGTCCTCAGGTTGTGGCCCGGCGCGCACTTCGCCATCGGCCCGGTGATCGCCGACGGCTTCTACTACGACTTCGATCTTCCCGACGGCGCGCGGTTCTCCGACGAGGACCTGGGGCGCGTGGAGGCCGCGATGCGCGAGATCGTGGCCGAGGACCAGCCCTTCGTGCGCCGGGAGCTACCCCTCGACGAAGGGCTTGCGCTGTTCCGGGACCAGCCGTTCAAGACGGAGATCATCGAGGCAGTCGGGTCGGGTGCCGAAGAGGTCGACGCCGAGGGCGCGGACGGCCGAGCGGGCGTGGCGGTCGTCTCCACCTACCGGAACTCCCCCGACTTCGTGGACCTCTGCCGCGGGCCGCACGTGCCGTCGACTGGGCGGCTCGGCCACTTCAAGCTCACCAGGGTCGCCGGAGCGTACTGGCGAGGCGACGAGCACCGTCAGCAGCTGCAGCGGATCTATGGGACCGCCTGGGAGTCCGAGGCCGCGCTCTCCGGGCATCTGAAACGCCTCGAGGAGGCGGAGCGGCGCGACCACCGCCGGATCGGCCACGAACTGGACCTCTTCTCGTTCCCGGACGAGATCGGTTCTGGCCTCCCGGTCTTCCATCCCAAGGGCGGGATCATCCGGCGCGAGATGGAGGACTATTCGACGCGGCGACACGCCGAGGCGGGCTACGACTTCGTGCACTCGCCGCACATCACGAAGGCTCCGCTGTTCCAGGAGTCGGGCCACGTCGAATGGTTCGCCGACTCGATGTACCCCCCGATGGAGCTCGACGACGGCTCGACCTACTACATCAAGCCGATGAACTGCCCTTTCCACATCCTCATCTACAGGAGCCGGCAACGCTCCTATCGCGAGCTGCCGATGCGGCTCTTCGAGTTCGGGAGCGTCTACCGCTACGAGAAGTCCGGAGTGGTGCACGGGCTCACCCGCGTGCGCTGGATGACCCAGGACGATGCGCACATCTTCTGCACCCGTGACCAGATGGCAGACGAGCTCGGTCGGGCACTCAGCTTCGTGCTGGGCCTGCTCGGCGACTTCGGGCTCGACGACTTCTGGCTGGAGCTCTCCACGAAGCCCGAAGGCAAGGCCGTGGGCTCGGACGAGGAATGGGAGGAGGCCATCGGTGCGCTCCGCCAGGTGGCCGAAGGACGGGACCTTGAGCTCAGCCTGGACGAGGGAGGTGGCGCCTTCTCCGGGCCGAAGATCTCCGTCCAGGCGCGGGACGCGATCGGGCGGAACTGGCAGATGTCCACGGTCCAGCTCGACCTGCAGCTGCCGCAGCGGTTCGGGCTCGAGTACACGGGGGCCGACAACCAGAAGCACCGGCCGGTGATGATCCACCGCGCGCTCTTCGGTTCTGTGGAGCGGTTCTTCGGGGTGCTGCTCGAGCACTATGCGGGAAACCTGCCGACGTGGCTCTCGCCCGTGCAGGTGCGCGTGCTGCCGGTGCGCGACGACCACGTCGGGTACGCGTCCTCGGCGACGGAGCGGTTCGCGGCGGTGGGCCTGCGCGCCGAGATGGAGGACGCGAGCGAACCACTCGGCTCGCGTATCCGGCGCGCGAAGCTCGAGAAGGTCCCCTACGTGCTCGTAGTCGGTGACGACGACGTGGCTGCGGGCACCGTCGGGGTCAACCGTAGGGGTGACGACCACCCCGAGCGTGGGGTCGTGCTCGACCAGGCGGTCGCTCGGGTGCGTGAGGACGTCGTCACGCGCCGCACGGCGCCCGGGGCGTAGCGATGCCCTTCGAGCAGCTCTGGGCGGGATGGCGCGACGCCTACGTCCGGGAGGCCACCGAGGCGGAGCGTGCGGGCGATGACGGCGGCTGCGTCTTCTGCGAGATCGCCGAGAGCGGCCCGCCGGCGCCCGGCAACGGCATGGTCTGGCGCGGCGACCTCACCTTCGCGGTGCTGAACGCCTACCCGTACGCGAGCGGCCACCTGCTCGTCCTGCCGCTGCGCCACGTGGCCGACTTGGAAGAGCTGACCTACGAGGAATCAGCGGAGCTGTGGACGACGACGCGGGCGGCGGTGCGCGCGATCGCCGGAGCTTACGCGCCCGACGGCGTCAACATGGGAGCGAACCTCGGCCGCGCGGCGGGTGCCGGCATCCCGCGCCACCTTCACCTCCACGTCGTGCCGCGCTGGTCGGGCGACACGAACTTCATGACCTCCGTCGCCGGCGTCCGCGTCATCCCCGAGACGATGGGCGGCTCGTGGGAGAGGCTGACTGCGTCCTGGTCTGCAGCCGGCACGTAGCTTCCGCCCCTTCCTCGCCCTCGGCGGCGCGAAGGCCGGCAGGGTTCCCGGGGCGCGCTCAGGTGTCGGCCGAAACGCTTCTGGCGAGCGTGGCGACCAGGTGCTCGGGTACGGGGTCGTAGTGGTCGTGCTCGGATCGGAAGCGACCGCGACCTCCGGTCAGCGCCCGCAGGTCGACCGCGTAGCGGGCGAGCTCGGCGGTGGGGACCATCGCGGTCACCTCCTGGAGCGAGTCGGCGGTCACCTCGGTGCCGACGATCCTGCCCCGGCGGGAGTTCAAGTCGCCGAGGACGTCGCCCTGATGGTCCGCGGGGACCGTGACGACGACCTTTGAGACCGGCTCCAAGAGGATCGGCCCGGCGCGGGCGACGGCCTCGCGGAAGCCGAGCAACGCGGCGGTCTTGAAGCTGAGCTCGGACGAGTCGACCGAGTGGTACTTGCCGTCGTCGACGGTCACCGACACGTCGACCACCGGGTAGCCGTACGCCCCGCCGCGTGCCATCGCCTCGGCGACGCCCTTTTCGACCGCCGGGATGTACTGGCGCGGGATCGCGCCGCCTACGACCTCGTCGTGGAACTGGAACCCGACGCCTCGGTCGAGGGGCTCGACGCGCAGGTGGCAGACACCGAACTGGCCATGGCCGCCCGACTGCTTCTTGTGCTTCCCTTCTGCGGCCGCGGGCTTGGAGATCGTCTCGCGGTAGGGGATCGCCACCTCCTGTCGCTCGACGTTGACCCCGAACTTGCGAGAGAGGCGCTCGAGGGTGACCGCGAGGTGAACCTCCCCCGAGACGCCGAGGACGGTCTGGTGCGCCTCGTCGTTGCGGCTCACCGTGAGGCTGCGGTCCTCTTCGCAGAGGCGCTGGAGCGCCGACATCAGCTTGTCCTCGTCGGCACGGGAGGCCGGCAGGACGGCGACCGCGAGCGCGGGGGGTTCCGTCCCGGTGAAGACGACGGACACGGGCTTGTCCTTCGGCGCCAGCGTGTCGCCGGTGAGCGTCCCCGTGAGGCGAGGGATCGCGACGAAGTCGCCGGCGGCGACCCCGTCGACCGGCGTCGTCTCGTGGCCGCGCAGCATGGACAGCACGTGCAGCCGCTCGTCGGTGTGCGTGCGCGGGTTCGTGAGAACGGTGTCGGGTCTGAGCGTGCCCGACAGCACCTTGCAGAGCGAGAGGCGGCCGGCGTGCTGGTCAGAGAGCGTCTTGCAGACGACGACGAGTGGCGGCCCGGACGGGTCGGCCGCGACCTCCGTGCTGGTGTCGCCCGCGACCACCCGGGCCTTGCGCGCCCGGTCCGGCGAAGGGCAGAGCTCGACGAGGAGCCGCGAGAGCCGGTCGATGCCCACTCCGGTGGCGCCCGAGCAGCACAGCACGGGGAAGACCGCGCCCGCGGCGACGCCCGAGGCGAGGCTGGCCTGGAGCTCGCCCCGGTCGACCGCCTCCCCGTCGAGGTACCGGGACATGAGATCGTCGTCCCCGACGACGATGCCCTCGACGAGCTGCTCGTGGACGGCGTGCTCGGTGATCGCCAGATCATCGGGAATGGGGCCGTCGACGCCGAGCAGCGGCGGACTGGAGGCAGTGTCGTAGAGCGTGGCTCGGTCGTCGAGCAGGTCGACGACTCCCCGGAAGTCGCTCTCGGAGCCGATGGGAAGCTCCACGGGCGCCACGCCGGCACCGAAGGCGGCGCGGACCTCTGCGAGCGTGCGGTCGAAGTCGGCGCGCTCGCGATCCAGCTTGTCGATGACGATGATGCGCGGGAGCCCCAGCGCGGCGGCTTCACGCCACGCGTCCTCCGTCTGGGCTTGGACGCCGTCGGTTGCGCTCACCACGATGACCGCGAGGTCCGCGACGCCGAGCGCGTCCCGCATGTCAGTGGCGAAGTCGGCGTACCCGGGTGCGTCGAGGAGGTTGATCTTCACACCGTCGACGGTGCATGGCGCGATCGCCAGGGAGATCGACAGCCGGCGGGCGATCTCCTCGGGCTCGTAATCGCAGACCGTCGTGCCCTTGTCGACCGATCCCTGACGGCTCAGCGCACCGGTGGAGAGCAGGAGCGCCTCGGCCAGAGTGGTCTTGCCTGCTGCATGGTGACCTGCGAGCGCCACGTTGCGGATGTCCGACGGCCCGAGCAGTGCCACGGCGGCGACCTCCTTCCGGGCTGGCCGGTAGCTCCGCCGGCGTGCGCCCGTCGCCAGTTAACCATCCCGCGGCTCGGGATTCGACTGGCGTCGCCGGGCCGGATAGGCAGGGAGGTCGGAGGTAGGCTGGCACGAGTGTTCGACGGCCATTGGCGACAAGGGGTCGACCGGTTCACGGGACCCGTGGGTCGCCGGCTCGTCCGACTGGGCGTCACGGCCGACATCCTCACGACCTCCGGGCTCGTGTTCGCCGTGGCCACCGCAGTCGTCGTGGCGACCGGCCATCTCCTGATCGGCATCCCGCTCCTTGCGATCACCGGCTTCCACGACCTCTTCGACGGCCCCGTCGCGAAGGCGGCCGGCACCGCGTCGGTGCGCGGCGCGCTGTTCGACTCGGTCATGGACCGGGTCGCAGACGCGGTCGTCATGACCGGGGTCGCCTGGTACCTCGTCTCGGCCCGGGACGGCGAGCTCGCGCTCCTTCCCCTCGCCGTGCTGGGCGCCGCCTCGCTCGTCTCCTACGTCCGCGCGAAGTCCGAGTCCCTCGGCCTTCCCGTGACCAACGGCGGTGTCTTCGGGGGGTTGATGGAGCGAGCCGAGCGGATGATCCTCCTCGGTGCTGGCTTCCTCGAGCCGTGGCTGCTCGTACCGGTGCTGTGGGCTCTGCTCGGCCTCACCATGCTCACCGCGATCGCCCGATTCGTGACGGCGTGGCGCGTGGCGGAGGGCCCCGACCGGGCGCACGAGGTGCAGGCAGCGCGCTCGTCGCGCTTCGCGCGAGACCTGGAGACCGGGCCGATCTGGCGCGCGAGGCGGGAAGGCGCCTTGGCTCCCGTCTCGCCTCGCGGGGAGCTGGCGGCGCGCTGGCGCGCCCGGCGCCAGGAGCTCGAGAGCCGCCTCGAACGAGGTCGGGAGAGCCGAACCGCGCGTGCGCGAGCACGCCGCGTACGCGCCGACGCAGGGGGGTCTCGGCGCGCCGCACGGCCCTCTCACGGCTCGTCGCGTGCCGGGCACCGAGGCCTGCCGGGCTCGGGCCCGGGGGACCGTGGCGTCTGATCGGCTCCGAGCTGCCGTCACGTACCTCGCGTTCCGGATCTCGGGAGCCGGCCTCGGGGTCCTGCCCGAGCCGATGGCGTCTGCCGTCGCCGCGGTCGTCGGGAGC
>JBOGGB010000374.1:0-4546 GCA_050743605.1 Acidimicrobiales bacterium | reverse complement strand
GTATCGGGCTCCCCATGTCGCGCCCGCCGACAGCTACTCGCTCCGGCTGCTGTCGATGCGCCGGCTGTACGACTCGGGCGTGGCGGTCTCCCACTCCCCCTCCCTGGTGCCGCTCGTGCCCGAGGCGACGGTGCGTGCGAACCACTACGACCTCGACCGGCTCGGCGCGCGCGAGGGCGACGCCGTCACGGTGCGCTCGGCACGCGGAGAGCTCACGCTTGCCTGCGAGCCAGACGCCGGAGTCCCGCGCGGCGTGGTGGCGATCGACTTCGCGCTCCCGGCGGCAGACGGCACGCGCAACGCGGCGTCGCGGCTCATCGACGCAGAGGAAATGGTCGTCGACGTCCGCCTGGAGTCTGTCCGATGATCCCCGGCTCGTCGGCGCTGCTGCACGCCCACCTCCCAGCGCTCCTCGCCCTCACCACCCACGGCACACCGCTGTTCTCGCACGGCGTCGGATGGTTCGTGTGGGTCGTGGTGCTGATCAAGGTGCTCGTCGCGTTCGGGGTGCTGCTCGTCTCGGTCATGCTCATGATCTGGTTCGAGCGCAAGCTGATCTCGGACATGCAGAGCCGGATCGGCCCGAACCGTGCGGGCCCCTGGGGCCTCCTCCAGACGCTCGCCGACGGCACCAAGCTCTTCTTCAAGGAAGACCTGCTTCCTGCGCAGGCGGACCGGCTCGTCTTCCGCCTGGCTCCGTACCTCTCGCTCATCCCGGCGCTGTTGATCTTCACCGTCGTGCCGGTGGGCGGCACCGTGACCATCGCCGGCCACCCCTTCGGGCTGCAGGTTGCCGACCCTACGATCGGGATCCTCGTCGTCCTGGCAATGTCTTCGATCGCCGTCTACGGCGTCATGCTCGCGGGGTGGTCGTCGGGGTCGAAGTACCCGCTCCTCGGCTCGGTGCGTGGGTCCGCGCAGATGATCTCCTACGAGGCCGCTCTCGGCATCACGACGGTGATGGTCGTCATCGTGACCGGCTCCCTGTCGACGCGGGCGATCGTGGAATCCCAGGCGTCTGCGTTCTGGGACTGGAACATCATCCGGCTCGGGATCGTGCCGTTCTTCCTGTTCCTCACCGCGATCACCGCCGAGCTGACCCGTCCTCCCTTCGACCTGACCGAGGCAGAGCAGGAGCTCGTCGGCGGCTTCCACACCGAGTACTCCTCGATCCGTTTCGCGATGTTCTTCCTTGCAGAGTTCATGAACGTGATCACCATGTCGGCCGTGGTCGTCACGCTCTTCCTCGGCGGCCCCGACGGCCCGGTGCCGCACCTTCCGACCTTCGACGTCTGGTTCCCGTCGGTCTGGTTCCTCGGCAAGGTCTTCCTCTTCCTCTTCCTTTACGTGTGGCTTCGCGCTGCACTCCCGAGGCTCCGTTACGACCAGCTCATGACGCTCGGATGGAAGTACTTGATCCCGCTCAGCCTCGGTTGGCTGCTGGCGGTCGCCGGCTTCCTCGTGGACAGCTGGTGGGGGGCGGGCATCGTCGTGGCCGCCCTCCTCGTCTCGGGCGTCCTCGTTCGGGCCTTTGCCATCGGCAAGCGGAGGACGGCGAGCCGGCCGCTCCTCGAGCCCGTCGGTCCGCGCGTGCGCGCCGGGGCCCGCAACGTCCGCGGCGGCGACCCCTTCGGCGAGGAGGTGGGCTGAGTGGGCGTGCTCTCCGACATCCGGGAGGAGCTGAAGTTCTTCGGCGGCTTCAAGCTCACCTTGGAGCACCTGACGCGGCCTCGCGTGACGCGTCAGTACCCCGACGAGAAGCAGATGAAGCAGCCGCGCCAGCACGGCCGCCACGTGCTCAACCGCTACGAGGACGGCATGGAGAAGTGCATCGGCTGCGAGCTGTGCGCCGGCGTCTGCCCGGCGGACTGCATCTACGTCCGGGGCCTCGACAACCCACCCGACCACCCTGTGTCACCCGGCGAGCGGTACGGCTACGTCTACGAGATCAACTACCTGCGGTGCATCCACTGCGACCTGTGTGTCGAGGCGTGCCCGACGGAGGCGATCACCGAGTCCAAGCTGTTCGAGTTCTCCTTCACGAATCGCGCGGACGCGATCTACACGAAAGAAGAGCTGCTCGTCGGCGACGACGGGCGGCCGAAGCAGCTCCCCTGGGAGGACTGGCGCGAAGGCGACGACCTGCACACCTCGGGCTGGATGCGCGCGACCTCTCCGAGCGGCAGCGCCGCCTACGAGGGCGAGGTCCAGTGGTCCGGAGAGCTGGGATACGGCGTCCGGGCGCCCGAGGGCGGCCAGTCCGGTCGCCGCGACGACGCAGCGACCGGCACCCTGGCGCTGCGCGAGCAGCTCGAGCCCCACCTGCTCGACGAGGACATGCCCTTCGCGCACCGCGGCATGCGTGGCCGGCTGTGGCGGGCGCAGCTCTCCGCCAAGCGGAACCGCAAGAAGATGGAGCGCGCGCGGGAGCGCTTCAGGGACCTTCGGTCTGCGAGGGCCGAAGCCCGCAAGGCGGCCGGGAAGGGGCGCCGGTGAACGTCCTTCTCGCGACGACCTTTCCCGACGCCATCACCTTCGCCATCTGCGCGGTGGTGGTCCTGTCGGGCGGGATCGGCGTCGTGACCTCGCGGAACCCCGTGCACGCCGCCCTGTCGCTCGTCATGACCCTCTTCGGGGTCGCGGTGCTGTTCATCGAGCAGCACGCGTATTTCCTCGCCGCCGTGCAGGTGATCGTCTACGCGGGCGCAATCGTCGTGCTCTTTCTCTTCGTGATCATGTTCCTCGGCGTCGACCGTGAAGAGGACGTCCAGGCAGAGCCGCTCAGAGGGCAGCGCCCGCTCGCGTTCGTCCTCATGGCTGTCTCGCTCGCCGGCTTGCTCGCGCTCTCGGCGACGGCGAACTGGGTGACCGGTGCGCATAAGGTCGCAGGGGGGCTCACGGCGGGGCACCACACCGACACGTTCCTCCTCGGCAAGTCGATCTTCACCACTTACCTGTGGGCTTTCGAGATCACCGCGGCGCTCCTCGTGATCGCGGTCGTCGGTGCCGTGGTGCTCGCCCGCCGCCCGTCACGAGTCCACGACGAGGATGCCGCGTCGCCCGCAGGGGATGGAGCGGGTGGTGCCGGCGGCGCGGGTCCGAAGGGCCACGACGACGCGGAGACGGCTGCGCCCGGGGCGGCTCCCGAGCAGGCTCCCCAGCAGGTGGAGGTCGGGCGGTGAGCATCGGGCCCGCGTGGTACCTCGCGCTCGCGGCCGTCCTGTTCGCGCTCGGCGCGACCGGGGTGATGGTCCGGCGCAACGTCCTCGTGATGTTCATGTGCATCGAGCTGATGCTGAACGCGGCGAACCTCACCTTCGTCACCTTCTCCCGGGTGCTCGGCGACATCGGCGGGCAGTCCCTCGTGTTCTTCGTGCTCGTCGTGGCCGCAGCCGAGGTGGTCGTCGGCCTGGGCGTGGTCGTCGCGATCTTCCGGCGGCGAGCTGCCACCACGGCGGACGACCTGCACGAGATGTCGGGCTGAGCCGTGCTGCACGCCGCGTTCTTGATGCCGCTGTTCCCGCTCGTCGGGTTCGTCGCGCTGGTCTTCTTCGGACGGCGCATCGGCGAGCCGGTCGCGGGATGGATCGGGACGGCAGCGGTTGCCGGGTCGTTCGTCTCCGCCTGCGTGACGCTCGCGGGGCTGGCCGGCCGGCCCTCGGGCTCCCGCTCGCTCACCTGCTCGTACAGCTGCTCGCCAGGCGCGGGTGGGCATGCCTTCTTCACCTGGATCCCCGTCGGCAGCCTCCACGTGAAGGTCGCGATCCTGCTGGATCCGCTGTCGATGACGATGTGCATGTTCGTCACGGGCGTGAGCATGCTCATCCACCTGTACTCGATCGGGTACATGAAGCGGGACCGAGACTTCACGAAGTTCTTCGTCTACATGAACGCCTTCGTCTTCTCGATGCTGGTCCTGGTGATGGCGAGCAACCTCCTCGTGACGTTCGTCGGGTGGGAGGGCGTGGGCGTGTGCTCGTACTGGCTCATCTCGTTCTGGTTCCACCGGGACTCGGCCGCCTCCGCCGGGAAGAAGGCGTTCATCTACAACCGCGTGGGCGACGTGGGCTTCCTGCTGGCGATGTTCCTTCTCTTCTCGAAGACGGGGACCCTCACGTACCTCTCCGTGTTCGCGCACCGGCACGTCCTGGTCGGGGGTGGTGCGGTGACGGCGGCGGTGCTGCTGCTCTTCCTCGCGGCCACCGGCAAGTCTGCGCAGATCCCCCTGTTCAACTGGCTGCCCGACGCCATGGAGGGTCCGACCCCCGTCTCGGCCCTCATCCACGCGGCGACGATGGTCACCGCCGGCGTCTATCTGATGTGCAGGATGAACCCGCTCCTCGCGCTCAGCCCGGACGCGATGTGGGTGATCGCCGCGATCGGGGGTGCGACCGCGTTCGTCGCCGCGACGATCGCCTGCGCGCAGCAGGACATCAAGAAGGCGCTCGCCTTCTCCACGGTCTCCCAGATCGGTTACATGGTCCTCGCAGTGGGGAGCGGTGCGTACGTGGCCGCCATCTTCCTCATGGTGTGCCACGCCTTCTAC
>JBOGGB010000373.1:0-5013 GCA_050743605.1 Acidimicrobiales bacterium | reverse complement strand
TTCTTCGATTGGTACAACCACGAGCACAGGCACTCGGGCATTGGCCTTCACGTGCCCGCAGACGTCCACTACGGACGTACCGAGTCACTGCGTCGTCAGCGAGCCCTCGTGCTCGACGCGACCTACGCCGAACACCCCGAACGCTTTGTCCGCGAGCCTCCGGCGCCTCCACGGCTGCCGGCGGTTGCGTGGATCAACGAGCCCAAGGAGGTGGCAGCTACGACTCAGTGATTTCCGAAGGAATCTGCCTCTCAGGGGTTGACACGCGCCGAGAGTTGGCGCCGGAGCCGGCGGGGCCGCCCTCGCCGACATCGCGGAAGTGCCACGTGCTCGCCGGCTCGAAATCGCCGTGCAGCACCGCTGGGTCGAGGTCCACACCATTGGGCCAGACGACCGTGCGACTCTCAGGATCGACCCGCACCCGGGCGAAGTACTCCGGGTCATCGAGCGCAGCGAAGACCGTTCCCTGGTTCGATCCCGTCAGGAACTCCAGCTCCCTGACGAGTCCGTCGTCGAAGGTGAGCCGCACGACATGCGCGCGGGGTACCTCGACCGTTTCGACGCGTGGCATCCGGTAGTCGGTCTTCATGGCAGCGGATCTATCGTACCGGGCGATTGGTTCACGAGAGCGATGTCCCACGCCGCCTCGAGCTCTGCCTGGTGCAGCCTGTGCCACGTCCGTAACAGGCGAAGAGCGCGCCTTGGGAGCGAGCCGCGCAGCACCGATCCGTCCTCGATCACGATCCAGGCTTCGTGCTCGCCGTAGGTGGCCTGGTAGTGCGGCGGATTGTGGTCGTCCCAGTAGATGTAGATGGACTATCCCGTAGAAGTAGGACAGGCGCGGCACGACTCGGACGCTACGCGGGAGCTGTGACCGTGGACTGGGACGCAATTCGTGAGCCTCCCTGGAGGTGCACTTGCCCCACGTAGCGGTCCTAGATCTCGCGCGCCCAGACGATGGCGACGCTGACCCATATGCCTAAGGGCTACGGACGGCCCTCCAACTCGAGGTTCTCCGGGCGGCTGCATCGTGAACACCGCGGTGGTGACTCGCAGGCGGCAATATGGCGACGCAGGAGCTCTTCCGGTCACGAAGATGAGTTCGACCACGTACGGGCTTACGTGGTGCGACGTGCGCGGCGCTCGTGGCGCCCCTGCTCTCGCGACATGTAGACATGCGGGTATGACTGGACTCACGTCACCCGTAAATCTTCGTCGCGCCGGCGTATTCGTTGCCGTGCTCGCAGGATCGCTCGCAACGAGCGTCACGCTCGCTGGCACCTCCTCGGCCTCGACGCCGTCGCCGACCGCCCTCATCGCTAGGGTCATCGCCAACATGAAGACCGTTCCCGTCATCCAGGTCTCCGGTACCGAGTTGGGCATGAAGCTGCACGGCCTCTACGTCGCTCATCCGCAGAGCAGCCAGTTGTCGCTCTCGGGCACGGTGAAGGGATCGAAGATCGAGGTCTCGATGATCGAGATCGGCACGAAGAACTGGACGAAGGCGAACGAAGCCGGTTGGGAGGTCTTCTCACTCGGCCTCGCACCGCGGTCCACGCTCGCACAGCTGTCACCGACCACCTGGTACGTGAGCTCGGGCACGACGACGGTCGATTTCGACAACAGCCTCTGCGCCACCACGTCGTCCACCTCCACCTCCTCCCCCTGCACGCTCAAGGGCACGAAGCTCGTCAGCTACTCGCCCTCGAATGCGGTGATCTCCGTCACGAGCCCGAAGGAGACGATCAGACTGGTGTTGGTCGGGGGGAAGTTCCTCCCGACCTCGATCGTCGCACCTGGCTCGACCGGCGTGACCGAGAACCTCTCGTACCCGGCCCGCACCCGAAAGGTCGTCGCGCCTGCCGGGGCGAAACCCTTCCCCACGGAACACTGATCGGAAGCGCCCTCACTTCGCCTCGATCGGAGTCCAGCTGCGGTCGTCGTTCTGAGTTCCTGCGTGCCGCAGTGCAAATCGTCGCTCTACCGATGAAGGTTCGTTGCGTGAGAAGTGGTATCACGCTCGCCACCGTTGTGCTGATCGCCATCCGCGATGGCATTGGAGATGAGACATCGCGAACACCGGTCGCGCGACATCGCGGACAACCCTAAGGGCTTCTTGGCTTGGTAGGCAGCAGCAGTCGATATTGCCTCAGCCCGACGCACCATCAAGTGCCGACATCGAGCCCACAGCAGCTGCCCGTGCAAGAAGTGGTGGGCAGCCCAGCCTTTCTGCGATGTCTTTTGACTCGGCCAGCGCCGCTTCGGCTCCTTCCTCGCCAGCGCCCAGGAGGACCTCGGCGTAGTCGATGAGCCCGTGGGCAAGTTGGTAGGGGTTTCCGACCTCGCGGAGCGAGTCGACGGCTTCTGCAACCGCAGGCACGCTCGAGCGATCCTCGCGCTCGGCGTCGACGGCGACGAGGACAGCCACGAGCTCGCACTCGGCCCGCAGGATCGGGGGAAGATGTCCTACCGGATGCGCGCCGAGAACGGCGAGGAGCGTCGAGACGGTCGCCGATTCCCCAAGGCTTCGCGCAGCGCGGGCTGCGAGCGGCCAGGCCCAGCGCGGGCCGTCAGCACCGATCCCGAGGGCACCGGCCCTGTCCAGCACGTCCCTGGCGTGACCGAGCGCACCGGCGACGTCCCCAGCGCACAGCGCTCCAAGCGCGTCGAGAACGCCGACCGTCGCCTGGTCCTGTGGGTCCTCGCTCGCACGCAGGCGAGGCAAAGACTCCTGGGCGCCCGCGGCGCCGTCTCCATCTCCTCGCAACCCCGCCAGCCAGCCAGCTTTCACGTGGACGTTCTCCTGGTCGAGGTGGTCAACCTCCAGCGCGTCGTGGAACACCGTCGCCGCCTCGTCCCACTCGCCGAGTTCCATCAGCGCGTTGGCGAGGTTGCCCACGGCCACGCCGAGGAAGTCCCGCCTCCCCGTGCGCCGAGCGTGGACGACGGCCGAACGGGCCGCGTTTTTCGCGGACTGTGGGTCGCTGCGAAGGAGCACGTCAGCGAGGTTGAGTTGTGCCCGACCGACCGTCCCGTAGTCCCCGGCCGCCTCGGCGAGACGGTCCGCCTCCCGCAAGTCGCTGGCCGCCTCGGCGAGCCGGTCGGAAAAGGCCGCGGCGAGCCCGCTCGTGATGAAGAGGGGGGCGAGGCCTCCTGCGGCCACCCCGAGCGCCTGGGCGAGGGCGAGCGACTCTGACGCAAGCTGGTTGGCTTCGTCATGGTTGCCGCTGACGACGTCGGTCCTGCGACGCACCTCCTTGTTGAGACGCTCCTGGTTGTTGTTCGACCAGATCTCAGCTTCTATGGTCAAGCGCGTCGGCATCGAGCAGCATCTGGCGGTAGACGGCGTCCGTGAGCGCGTGCCACGCCACCATGACGTCCGAGTCCTGACTATCTGCCGGTGCGCTCGCGATGTCTGCATCCCGGCCAGCAGCAAGGTCGACGCTTTCCCTCTTCCAACTCCTCTTGAGTCCGGCGAATTCGGCGTGCGCGAGTCGTCTCTTGCTTCGCGTCTTCGACCCAGCAGATGAACTCGTTGCGGGCCAGAGGCGTGATGTCGCTCCATGCAACGAGTGCGATGGGAGTGGCGAGCAGAGCCCTGCGCAGGTCTACGGGAAGCGCGTGGACCACACCGCCAGGCACCTTCTCGCCGCTGACTGGGAGTGGGTCGAGCCGATCGTGCGCAGCCTCACGACTCCTGGATGGGTCAGCGCGCCGGTCCACGGACGGCGGACTGGGGCGTCCCGCGCCCGAACGGGCCGGCACGTCAGCCGTCGGGGAGCTCGGCGAACCGACGCCTCGTCGCTCTGTACCACCCCATCCCGGCGATCGGATTTCGCCATCTTGCCTTCATCGCCCTGTGGGCGTCGTCATGGCTGTGATCGCCCGCTGCCAAGGCCTCTTTCAAGTGCTTGTCCTGCGCTTTGATGACCTCGTCCGCAGTGGCGCCGCGATGACGAGCCTCACACGGTCCGCCCAGGTCGCTGCACTTCATCGTCTTCACTCGCTCTTCCTCCTGCCCGCTCGCGTTGTGCGCATCATTCTTCCAACCATTGACCGTCGCGCATGATGGTCCGGCCGTTGAGCTCGGGAACGTTCCTCCACGCGCGGACAACCTGAGGGACGGCAAGCACGTACGAGTACTCAGATTCCTCCTCGCGCGGGTCCCAGCCGACCCGTCCGAAGAAGACCTCTGCGATGCCGGCGTCGGCGTCTGCGCACGCGACGACATCCGCCGTCGCATCGAAGACCGATACGTCTCGGGTCGGCCCGAGCGCGAGGCGCACGACACCGGTCATAGAGGCGTTTCGTGCCGTCGGCGAACGGGTGGGGGTCCCCAGGATGATGCGGGTGCTGTCCCAGGCAAACGAGAGGGGAACCAGGTGCGGTGCACCTTCACTTGCCGACGCCACCCAGATGTCCTCGTCGACTTCCAGGCGAGCGAGGGTGTCGGTGCGGCGCTGGGCCCGGGTACGACACTCGTCGGTCATCGCCGAAAGCATCACCGGCACGGGCTCGTGGCGCAACCGCGGCGCCGCCCGTCCGAACACCGGGCCCCTCAGCACGACAGGACTCGATGCAGCCAGGCTGACCTCGTCGAAGAGGTACCTCGCCGCCGCCTGGCCTGGTGTGGGAGAACGAGATCCGTGCCGCCCGCGCGTCCGCACCGCCGACACGACGGGGTTCGGGCGAACCCGCCGCTCAGTGAGCCAGGTCTGTCTGCATCTGGGTGACGACCGCTGTCGTCACGGCAAGGGGCCCACCGAGGACGGTGAGGGCGGTGATGGACTTGGCCGCTGTCTTTCCGATCCCTGTGTGGCCTGTCACCTTCAAGAAGGCCGTCAGGAATGTGCCGACGACGCTCGGTGTCTCGGTGAGGAGGATCGGCCGGGCCGACCCTGGTGCACCTGTGGCCGCATTGATCGGGCTGTCCAAGACCGCCCCTGCGATGCCGTCGGTGAAGCCGTTGCCACGGGCAACCAAGACCTTGTGCCCCGGTGTCCACCCGAGCCC
>JBOGGB010000372.1:0-5009 GCA_050743605.1 Acidimicrobiales bacterium | reverse complement strand
CCCCTGCCGCGGTCGAGCTCCTCTGCGAGATGCTGGAGCGGATGTCGGCGGGAGCGCTCGCCGGGCTGCTTCCGCACCTGCTCGCGTTCGACGTGCGCGACCGTCTGGCCGAGATGGCACTTCCGGTCCACGTGGTCGTCGGCGAGCGGGACCGGCTGACGCCGCCGCGAGCGGCGCGCGGCATCGTGCGTCGCGCGCCTGGGGCGGCCCTCACCCTCCTGCCCGGGTGCGGCCATATGGCGATGCTGGAGCGCCCGGAGAAGCTGTGCGCCCTCGTCGCTGAGTGACGTGTGCACGGCGCCTCGGTGCGTCGGGGCCTGGCGGTAGCATCCCCGAGTGGTCGGTCGGCCGAGCGCAGGGGAGCTCGCGCTGCTCCGCGAGGACGCGCTGGGGTGCACGCGCTGCGCGCTCGCGGCAGGCCGCACTCAGGTCGTCTTCGGAGTCGGCGATCCTGCGGCAGCGCTGATGTTCGTGGGTGAGGGACCGGGGAGGGAGGAGGACCTCCAGGGAGCGCCCTTCGTCGGCCGGTCGGGGAAGCTGCTCGACCTGCTGATGCGCCAGGAGATCGGCATCGAGCGAGGGCAGTGCTACATCGCCAACGTGGTCCTGTGCCGTCCTCCCGGCAACCGGGACCCGCTGCCCGCGGAGATCCACGCGTGCCGCCCGTACCTCGAGGGTCAGATCGATCTCGTCTCCCCCAAGGTGGTGCTGACCCTCGGCAACTTCGCGACCCGGACCCTACTTGGCACGAGCGAGGGCATTCGCAAGGTGCGCGGCCGCGTCTATCCGTTCCGAGGGGCGCACCTGGTCCCGACGTATCACCCCGCGGCCGCGCTGCGGGGGGGCGGCGAGGTCCTGGCAGAGATGCGCGCGGACTTCGTGCGCGCCAAGGCGCTCCTCCGACCCTGACATGGACTGGTCGCTCGCCTGCCGCACCGACTCCCCGGACGCGACGCGCGCCGTCGCCGTGAGGCTCGCGGGCGCGGCGCGGCGTGGAGACGTGATCGTGCTGCAGGGATCGCTCGGTGCCGGCAAGACCACCTTCGCCCAGGGGTTCGCGCGCGGCCTCGGCGTCGAGGGCCCGGTGACGAGCCCCACCTTCACGCTCGTTCGCCAGTACCCCTGCACGCTCGGCCAGCTCGTGCACGCCGACGTCTACCGCCTGGAACACCTGGCGGAGGTCGCCGACCTAGGCCTCGCCGATCTCGTCGAAGAAGGGGTCGCGCTCGTCGAGTGGGGCGACGTCGCGCGGCCGGCGCTCGGGCCCGTGGCATGGACCGTCGTCCTGAGCCGGGATGCCGCTCCGGCGACCGAAGACGAGGCACGGCTCCTCACCGTCGTCGGCGACGACGAAGCCCGGCGCGACGCGGTCGCCGCCGTGCTGGCGAGGCACGCGGCGGGAGCCGCGTGATGCTGCTCGGGATCGAGACCGCGGCCGGGCTCGTGGGGGTGGCGCTCGCCGACGAGGACGGTCCCCTCGCCTCGGTATGGCTGCGCGGGGACCGCCGGCACGCCGAGACGCTGGCGCCGGCCCTCGATCACGTGCTCGCGCAGGCGGGGGCGTCCCTCTCGGACGTCGAGGCGATCGCGGTCGACGTCGGCCCGGGGCTCTTCACCGGCTTGCGGGTGGGAGTGGCGACGGCCCAGGGCCTGGCGGCCGGCCTCGGAGTCGGGATCGTCGAGGTGACGAGCGTGGAGGTGCTCGCGCGCGAGGCCTACGACAGCGGATGGGAGGGTCCCGTCGCCGCAGTCGTGGACGCGCGACGAGCCGAGGTGTTCACCGCCTGGTGGGCCGGGCCCGGAGCGGAGCCCGAGGGGCTCTCGCGCCACAGCCCCCCCGACCTTGCCGAGCAGCTCGCCGGGACGCCGGGCACGCTCCTCGTGGGGACCGGCGCGCACCGCTACCGCGAGCTCTTCTGCGGCGCCGGCCTGCGAGTCGGCGAGGTCCGCGAGCCCTCGCCGCGCGCGCTCGTCTCGGTCGCCGCCGGTAGGCTCGCAGAGGGTGCGGCGCCGGTGCGGCCGGCGGCGGTGCGGCCCGTGTACCTGCGCGACGCCGACGCGCGGATCAACTGGGTGCAGCGGTGATCGAGCTCGTGCGCATGCGGCGGCGCGACCTGCGGCGGGTGATGACCATCGAAGAGGTGGTCTTCCCAGAGCCGTGGAGCCATGGGGTGTTCGTCTCCGAGCTGTCGTTGCGGAGGGGTCGGGCCTACCGGGTCGCGCGCGTCGGGAAGGAGACGGTTGGCTATGTCGGCCTCATGTTCGTGGAGGAAGAGGCGCACGTGACGACGGTGGCCGTGGCGCCCGAGCACCAGGGGAAGGGCATCGGGACCCAGATCATGCTCGGAGCCGTGCGGATCGCCGCAGAGCAGGGCGCTCGCCAAGTCTCCCTCGAGGTCGCGGTCGGCAACGAGCGCGCGCAGGCGCTGTACCGCCGCTTCGGGTTCGTGCCGGTCGGGGTCCGGAAGGGCTATTACCAGCTGACGGGGGAGGACGCCTACGTGATGTGGGCCTACGACGTCGACTCGACCGCGTACCGCGAGAGGCTCTGCCGGATCGAGACGGAGGAGGCCGCACGCGCGTGAACGTGCTCGGTATCGAGACCTCCTGCGACGAGACGGCGGCCGCGGTGGTGTCGGAGGGTCGTGTGGTGCGCTCATCGGTCGTGTCCAGCCAGGTCGACCTCCACGCGCGCTACGGCGGGGTCGTCCCCGAGATCGCAGGACGCGCCCACGTCGAGCGGCTCGTCCCCGCCGTCGAGGAGGCCATGGAGCTGGCGGGACTCGAGCGCCCCGACGCCGTGGCCGCGACCTACGGTCCGGGTCTCGTCGGGTCCCTCCTCGTCGGCCTGTCCGCGGCGAAGGGCTTCGCCATGAGCTGGGACGTGCCGTTCGTGGGGGTGAACCACCTCGAGGGCCACCTGTTCGCCCCGGTGATCGAGGAGCCGGACCTCTCCTGGCCGCTCGTGGTGCTGCTCGTGTCCGGCGGCCACACGCTGCTCGTGGAGGCCGCCGCTCCGGGTCGCTACCGACTGCTCGGCCAGACGCTCGACGACGCGGCAGGAGAGGCATTCGACAAGGTGGCGCGCTTCCTCGGACTCGGCTATCCCGGCGGGCCGGCGATCGATCGCGTCGCCAAGGAGGGGGACCCCTCCGCGTTCTCCTTTCCCCGAGCGATGCTCGAGGTCGGCTACGACTTCTCGTTCTCGGGGCTGAAGACCGCGGTGGTCCGCACGGTCGAGCGCCAGCCGTCGGCGGCGACGCCGGACGTCGCGGCGGCGTTCCAGGAGGCCGTCGTCGACGTGCTCGTCACGAAGGCCGCGCGGGCCGTGCGCGAGCTGGGCGCGAGCGGGCTCTGCCTGGGTGGCGGGGTCGCCGCGAATTCGCTGTTGCGCCGCCGGGCCCCCGAGCTGGTCGACGTCCCCGCGTACGTTCCCAGCCTGGCGATGTGCACCGACAACGCAGCGATGGTCGCGGCGGCCGGCTCCTTTCGCCTCGCGCAGGACGGGCCGAGCCCCCTCTCGCTCGCCGCGGAGCCGAACCTGTTCTTGGACGTCGAGCGATGAAGGCGCCGGGCGCAGGATCGGCCTACGACCTCTCACGCGAGGAGCTGGCCGCGCTCCTTCCGGGCGAGCCCGCCTACCGCGCGCACCAGGTCTGGGACGGGCTCTACCGCAGGGCGCTCCGGCCCTCCGAGATGACCGACCTCCCGCACGCGCTGCGGGAGCGGCTGGACTCCGAGCTTCCTGCTGCGCTCCGCGAAGCTGCGCGCAGCGTCGGTGACGGTGGCGACACGGTGAAGTGGCTCTGGGACCTCCACGACGGCCGCCGCGTCGAGACGGTGCTCATGAGCTATCCCGACCGCGTGACCGTGTGCGTGTCGACGCAGGCGGGCTGCGCGATGGCCTGCGAGTTCTGCGCGACGGGCCAGATGGGCTTCGAACGTCATCTGACGAGCGGCGAGATCGTCGAGCAGGTCGTCGCGGCGATCCGGGCGTCCGCGCCGCGGCGGGTCTCGAACGTCGTGTTCATGGGGATGGGCGAACCCCTCGCCAACTACGAGCGCACGTGGGCAGCGGTCGAGCGCATCCACGGCGATCTCGGCATCTCCGCCCGGAGGCTCACCCTGTCGACGGTCGGGCTGGTGCCGGGCATCCGCCGCTTGGCGGCCGAGTCCCTTCCGGTCAACCTCGCGGTCTCGCTGCACGCGGCGAACGACACGCTGCGCGACCGGCTCGTGCCCATGAACCGCCGTTACCCGCTCTCCGAGCTGGCCGCGGCGTGCGCCGACTACGTCGAGGCCTCGGGGCGCAGGCTCTCCGTCGAGTGGGCGCTCATCGACTCGACGAACGACCGGCCCTCGGACATGGACGAGCTCGCCAGGTTCGTACGTCCGCTCGGCGCCCACGTGAACCTGATCCCGCTGAACCCCACCCCCGGCTTCCCGGTCCGCGGCAGTTCCGCACAGAGGGTCGCAGCTGCCTGCGCGCAGCTCGAGCGGCTCGGGGTCAACGTGACGGTCCGCGCGACCCGGGGCACGGAGATCGACGCCGCCTGCGGTCAGCTCGCGTCCCGGTCCCCGGGCTCGCCCCGCACGTCGCGAAGTCCGGTTGTGGCCACGCCCGTGGTCCGCTAGCATTAGCAGTCGTAAGGTCCGAGTGCCAACAACGTGCCGAAGGAGGCCGCTTCGATGAAGCTCCACCCCCTCGATGACCGGATTGTTGTCCGGCCGGGTGAGTCGGAGGAGACCACCGCCTCGGGGCTGGTGATCCCCGACACTGCCAAGGAGAAGCCCCAGCAGGGCGAGGTCCTGGCGGTCGGTCCCGGACGCCGCGCCGAGAACACCGGGGAGATCATTCCCCTCGACGTCAAGGTCGGGGACACCGTCGTCTAATCGAAGTACGGCGGCACCGAGATCACCGTCGACGGTGAGGATCTCCTCATCCTGTCGAGCCGTGACGTACTGGCCAAGGTGCTCCCGGTGGGCAAGGGCAAGGCCAAGAAGTAGCC
>JBOGGB010000371.1:0-3758 GCA_050743605.1 Acidimicrobiales bacterium | reverse complement strand
GCGGTCGTCGACCCCGGCGTCGGCAGCGCTCGGCGCGGCGTCGCGGTGTGCGCCGCCGACGGCAGGTGGTTCGTCGGACCCGACAACGGCCTCGTCGTCGACGCGGCCGAGACCGGCGGCGGCGTGGCGGCGGTGCTCGCGTTGCGCAAGCCCTCCGAGGCACCGGCGACCTTCGACGGGCGCGACGTCTTCGCGCCTGCCGCCGCTGCGCTGGCGACCGGGGCCGAAGTGGAGGGCGACGAGGTGGACCCCGGGTCGCTCGTCCGGCTCCCCCCGGTCGAGGTCACCCGCGGGGAGGAGGCCGGCCGGAGCGTCCTGCGCGCGCCGGTCGCCTGGGTGGACAGGTTCGGCAACGTCCAGCTCGCCGTGCCTGCGGTCGAGGGGCCTCCCGACGGCACCACCAAGGTCGTGGTCAGGGCCGCCTCCACCGCGGAGGCGGCCGAGCTCGACGCCCGGCGAGTCCGCGCCTTCGCGGACCTCGGGGCGGGCGACCTCGGCGTGCTCGCCGATGCGAACGGAAGGCTCGCGATCGTCGTGCGCGAGGGGTCGGCCACGCGTGCGACGGGCCTCGTTCCCGGAGGGGTCGCCGAGCTCGTCTGGTGACCGAGCGGGCGCTGCCCTACGCTCGCTGCCCGATGGCAGCTCGTCCCACGGTCGGGAGGGAAGCCCGCCAGCGACGGATCCCCGAAGCGACCATCGTCCGGCTCCCGCTGTACCAGCGGATCCTGGCCGAGATGCTCCACGAGGGCAGCACCACCGTGTCCTCCGAGGCGCTGGCGGAGCGGGCACGGGTCACCGCGGCGAAGGTCCGCAAGGACTTCTCGCTCTTCGGCTCGTTCGGTACCCGAGGCACCGGCTACGACACCGCGTTCCTGGCGACGCAGATCGATCGGGCGCTCGGCGCGGACCGCGACTGGCCGATCGCCATCATCGGCATCGGCAACCTCGGGCGAGCGCTCGCGAACTCGGACGGCTTCGCCTCGCACGGGTTCCGCGTGGCGGGCCTCTACGACGTGGACCCGGCCGTCGTGGGCGCGCGGGTGGCCGGCCTTCGCGTGGCGCACCTCGCCGAGCTGCCCGAGGGGCCACGGGCGGCCATCGGCGTGATCGCCGCGCCCGCGGCCGGTGCGCAGGCCGTCGCCGACGCGCTGGTGGCCGCGGGCGTGGGGTCGATCCTGAACTTCGCGCCGCGGGTGCTCTCGGTCCGGCCGGGGGTCATGGTCCGCTACGTCGACCTGTCCATCGAGCTCCAAGTGATGAGCTTCTTCCTCACTCGGCGGGACCCGCGGCTGCCGCCGCTCGGGGTCGAGCCGGGCCTGCGACCGGGCGCCGGGCACGGCGGGGGTGCAGACTCCGGTCTCCGGGGGGGTGCGTCCGCTCGTGGCCGCGCTCGCTCCCAGGCTGGCTAGCGTCGTAACGTTGGACCTGCCAGGAAGGACCTTCAGCGTTGTCCGTCGTCACCGTGGGGATCGAGCACCAGCAGGCGCCTCTCGAGTTGCTCGAAGGGGTGACCGTTAGCGGCGCGGAGCTCGCCAAGATGCTTGCCGCGCTTCGCTCGTCGGAGAACGTGCAGGAAGCAGTCGTCCTCTCCACGTGCCTGCGTACCGAGGTCTACGCGGTGGTCGAGCGGTTCCACGACGCCGTGGACGCAGTCTGCGAGCTCCTCGCCACCCACGCCGGGCTCCGACCTGACGACCTGACGGAGCACATGGCGGTCCGCTTCGACGACGACGTCGCAGCCCACCTCTTCTCGGTCGCGGCCGGTCTCGAGTCTGCCGTGCTCGGCGAGACCGAGGTGCTCGGGCAGGTGCGGCGAGCCTGGGAGCGGGCGCGCGCCGAGCGCGCGAGCGGCCCGGTGCTGTCGGAGCTGTTCCGCAGCGCGGTGCAGGCGGGCAAGCGCGTCCGCGCGGAGACGGGCATCGCGCGCGGTGCAACGTCCTTCTCCTTTGCCGCGATCGAGCTTGCCGCCGCACGCCGAGACGGCGGCCTGGCCGGAGCTGCGGTGGCGGTCGTCGGCGCCGGCGAGATGGGTACCGCCCTCGTCGACGCGCTAGGCGGGCTCCCCGATGGCCGGCGCCCCGCGTCGGTGGTTGTCGTGAACCGGAGCCGGGACCGGGGGCGCCAGCTCGCCCACGGCGCCCCGGCCATCCTCGGGGTGCGCGCCGTGGGGGCGGAGGACCTCGCGGCGACGGTCGCCGCCTCCGACGTCGTCTTCACGGCGGTGGAGTCGAGACGCCACCTCCTCTCGGCCGGCACGCTCGCACCTGCCGCGCGCAAGCCGGCCGGGCTCGTCGTGATCGACCTCGGTGTGCCGCGCAACGTGGACCCGAGAGCCGCCGACGTCGAGGGCGTTCGCCTGCTCGACATGGACGATCTCCGCTCGGCGGTCACAAGGGCGGTCGACGAGCGCCGCGCGGAGGCCGAGCGAGCAGGCGAGATCGTCTCCGAAGAGCTCGTCCGCTACCGCGCGGCGAGCCGCGAGCGCGGCGCGGCGCCCGTCGTGAGCGCGCTGCGCACGCAGATCGAGGCCCTGCGGGCGAGAGAGCTCGAGCGGCACCGCTCGCCGTTGGGCAGGCTCGGGCCAGGCGCGTTGGAGGAGGTCGACGCCATCACGAAGTCCGTGCTCGCGAAGGTGCTGCACACCCCGACGACCGTGCTGCGGGAGACCTCGGGCACCTCCAAGGGCGAACGGCTGGTCGAGGCCCTCCGGACGCTGTTCGACTTGTGATCGAGCGCGGCGGCGGTCGGGTGGTCCGGCTGGCCACGCGTGGCTCGCCGCTCGCGCTCGCGCAGTCCCACCTCGTCGCGAGGCTGCTCGCGGCCCAGGACCCCGACGTCCGCTGCGAGCCGGTGATCGTGCGGACCGAAGGCGACCGCCGGGCGGACGAGGACCTCGACCGGATCGGCGGCCAGGGCGTGTTCGTGAAGGAGGTGCAGACCGCGCTCCTGGAGGGCAGGGCCGACGTCGCCGTCCACTCGGCGAAGGACCTGCCGCCGCGCACGCCCGACGGGCTGGTGCTGGCGGCCGTGCCGACGAGGGCGGACCCCCGCGACGCGCTGGTCGGCGCGACCTTCGAGGCGCTCGCGCCGGGCGCGGTCGTGGCCACCGGCTCCCCCCGCCGGCGCGCGCAGCTCGCGAACCTACGCCCGGACCTCTCCTTCGTCGGGCTCCGGGGCAACATGCGCACGAGGCTCGAGCGCGCGCGCGACGGGACGGCCGCCGCGGTGGTGGTGGCCGCCGCGGCGCTCGACCGGCTCGGCTGGGAAGACCGGATCGCCGAGCGGCTCTCGCCTCTGCAGTGCCTTCCTCAGGTGGGACAGGGCGCGCTGGCGCTCGAGTGCCGCGAGGACGACGCCGGATGCGGCACCCTGCTGGCACGCGTCGACGCGCGCGACGACCATCGTGCCGTCCGAGCCGAGCGTGCGTTCCTCCGGGTGCTCGGGGCAGGTTGCTCGCTGCCAGCGGGTGCGCTCGGGCGGCCCGCAGGAGATCCGGGCGACCCGGACCGCATCGAGCTCGACGGGGTCCTCGCCAGCGCGGACGGCCGCGTGGTCGTGCGCGGGCGGCTCTCGGGCGAAGATCCCGAGGAGCTCGGTGCAGCGCTCGCGCGCATGCTGGTGCGCGACCGGGGCGCGTCGTCGCTCGCCGAGTGGGAGGCGCTCGAGCTCGGAGCGGCGGGCGGGTGACGGTGTTCCTCGTCGGTGCGGGACCCGGCGACCCGGGCCTGCTCACCCGGCGTGGCGCCGAGGTGCTCATG
>JBOGGB010000370.1:0-2433 GCA_050743605.1 Acidimicrobiales bacterium | reverse complement strand
AGCAGTGCAGCGGCTGCTTCCTCGGACGCCGGTATATGTGAAAAGACGGGGCTCCCAGGCCTCGATCACGACCTGCGTGCCAGATTCGCGAAGACCCGAGGAGCGGTCCCGGGCCAAGGCCAGCCGTGCTTCCTGATGGGCCAGCACGAGGCTCTCGCGCGGACGGAGGGCCCAGTCGGCACAAACCTCGTCCCTCATCGATCGTTGCGGCTTCGATGCCGTTGGTGTCCTCCAGGGCGACGTCGCGCTCGGCGCCGGCGGCCCGCAGCCGAGCCCGGTGCGACCGCTGAACGGTGCGGTACCAGCCGCCGGCCAGGCCGCGGTAAGAGCGGACGTAGAGGTCATTTCCGACCCTCACGACCCAGATGGTCGTAAACGGCCTCAACGTCCCGTCTGCTCGGACCGGCGCGATGTCGACCTCGTCGGCCGCGCCAGTGCGGCGCAGCTCCTGCGGGCTCCATTTGCTCATCGAAGACCTCCTCGTAGGCCAGCTCTCACTTCGGGCATTTCTTCCTAGTGTGCTGTCAGGCTGAAGCGCTCAGTTTCCGTCGTTGATCGCGGCGCAGTAGCCTGCGAGCCGTTCGAGGATCTGCTCGGCGGTCTTGTGCCAAACAAAGGGCTTGGGGTGTTGGTTCCAGACCTCCACCCATGCTTTGATGTCGGTGGCGAGCTCTTTGACGTTCCGGTGCGCCGAGCGCTGGAGCTTCTTGGTGGTGAGAGCAGAGAACCATCGCTCCACCATGTTCATCCAGGAGCCATAGGTCGGCGTGAAATGCAGGTGGAAACGACGGTGACGGAGCAGCCACTTCTTAACCTTGGGGGTCTTGTGGGCGGAAAGGTTGTCCAATATGACGTGCACGTCGAGCTCGGTGGGGACATTGCGGTTGATGAGGTTCAAGAAGGCGACGAAATCGTCGCTCGTGTGCTGGGCGCGGATGTCAGTGATAACTTTCCCGCTCGCCATGTCGAGCGCCGCGAAGAGGTCGCAGGTGCCGTTGCGCTCGTAGTCGTGGGTGGCCCGGGCCGGCGTCGTGGGCAGCATCGGCAGGGTCGGGGCAGTGCGGTTGAGGGCCTGGATCTGGGGCTTTTCGTCAACAGCGAAGACCGCTGCCGCCGCGGGAGGGTCCATGTACAGCCCGACCAGGTCTCTGACCTTCTCGACTAGGTCGGGGTCGGGGGACACTTTGAAGCTGTCTTCCCGCCACGGTTGGAGCCCGAAGGCTTTCCAGATCTGCGCCACTGTCTCGTGGCTTATGCCGTGCTTTTTTGCCAGCCCCCTGGTCGACCAGTGGGTGGCGTCGGGAGGGGCGGACTCCAAGGTCTCCACCAGGACTGCCTCGATGACGTCGTCGCCGACGGTGCGGGCCGCCCCGGGGCGAGGGGCGTCGGTCAGACCTTCGAGGCGGTCTGCTGCAAAACGGTGCCGCCACTTGGAGACAGTGACGGGGTTGACCCTGAGCTCGGCCGCGACGTCGCGGTCTGTGCGTCCTTGCGCCGAAGCGAGGACGACCCGGGAGCGCAGCGCGAGCGCCTGGGCTGAAGAGTGGCGCCGGGACCAGCGCTGCAGCGTCTCGCGCTCGTCGTCGGACAGGGTGATCTGGACGGTGGGACGGCCACGTAGTGCCATGCGGGGCTCCTTCTGTCAGAGGTTCTACCTGGCAGAACGCGCCCGGGCAAGGATTAATTCCCGCTCAGACGATTTTTTTCAGGGAACAATCTGACAGCACACTAGGAGGGGGCCCCGGGGTCCTCCCCTCCCTAAACGCACATGCGCTGTCCGGTTGTCACCGTACCAGCAAACGGACACTCCATGTACGGTTATTGGTAAGCTGGCTCCTGTGCAGGGAGAAAAGTCGCGGCCGGCCCGAAGCGACGCCGAACAGAACCGCCAACGCCTGCTCGCCGCGGCTGGCGAGGTTTTCGCCGAAGAGGGGCTCGGTGCGACCCTCCACGACGTTGCCGCCCGCGCCGGCGTGAGCGCGGCCACTGCATACCGGAACTGGGCGAACAAGAACGAGCTCATCGACGAGCTGTTCCGCCAACGGCTCGATGAGTTCACCGTCCTCACCGAAGCGGCATTGCGTGACCCCGACCCCTGGCATGGGCTCACCACCTACCTCGAGCGCTCGCTGGAAGTACAACTGCACGACCGAGGTCTCAGCGAGGTGTTGTACAACCCGAGCATGGGCCACCAACGGCTCGACGAGTCGCGGGACCGCCTCGCCCCCATGATCGACGCAATGGCTGAACGAGCCAAAGAGGGGGGTCGCCTTCGGCCCGATTTTGAGGGCACGGACATCGTGTTCATCCAGGTCGCTCTCACGGGCCTCATGTACCGCACGCGCAAGTTGGCCCCAGACCTCTACCGCCGCTACCTCACGATCGTCCTCGACGGCATGCGCTCCGAGCAGGGACCGCCAAGCGGGCTCCCGC
>JBOGGB010000369.1:0-7467 GCA_050743605.1 Acidimicrobiales bacterium | reverse complement strand
TCCCGACATGAGGTTCTCGCCGACGGACCAGCCCACGAAACCGTTGACCGTGACGTCGGGTCCATCGCAAAGGCCGCCGATGAAGTAGCCGGCGTTGCCGTCGATGATGATCTCCATGGGCGTCTGGAGCCCAACCGCCAGGTTGTGGCGCCCGCGCGGCGCGAGGATCCGTACGATCGTGGCAGGTTCGACCTCCCGCAACGCCTTGTTGATCTCGGTGGTCGACAGCTCCCGACAGTCCAGCGTCAAGTCGCTCACCGTGACCATACGTGCAGCTCCTCGGGCATGGGCTCGAACACCCGGGCCGCTCCGACGCCGGGCAGCGCTGCCAGGGCCACGTACTCGGAGGCGACTGCGACATAGTCCGGCGTCTCGGCAACCACCAGCGGCTTGCAAGCAAAGGAGTCCCTGACCACCGCGAACTGGTTGGCCGTGGCGACGAGCAGGGTGAAGAACCCGTCGAAGACCTTCAGGACCATACGCATCGCGTCTCCGAGGTCCTTGCCTTCGGCCATCTGCGCTGCGACGAAGCGCGCGGCAACCTCCGAATCGTTGTCCGTTTCGCAAGTAACTCCCTGTTCAGCAAGCTGGCGCCGTATGGTGGCGTGGTTCGAGAAGGAACCATTGTGCGCAAAGGCCAGATCAGGAGCCGGGGCGAACGGGTGCGAGTGTTCGGTCGTGACGGCGGACTCGGTCGCCATGCGAGTGTGGCCGACGGCTTGGTACCCCTCGGCCTTGGCAATGTCGTACCGGTCGCATACGGTGGCCGCGTCACCCACGTCCTTGATTACTTCGATCGCGTGACCCCAGCCGACGATCCGGACGCCAGGCGCGACCGCCGTCAGAGCTCGCAGAAACTCCGATTCGGGCGTGTCCGTCACCACCAGCGCGTCAGCAGCCTGCGGGCGTACTTCCAAAGCGCAGTGAAATCGGTCGCCAAGGGCGCGCGCGACTGGTTCCCAACCGAAGTCCGGACTGGGCGCCCGCAGAGAGAACTTCAGGTGCCCGATCGGCAGGTCGTCACGGAAGACGGCGATCCCGGTAGAGTCCGGGCCCCGTACGGAAAGCGCCTCCAGCATGGGCACCATCCACTCACCGAGACTGTTCTCGTCGTCACGCGAGCGCAGGTGGAGTCCCACAATCCCGCACATGTCCCGTCTCCCTTCACGACTTGCTGGTACCGCTCTTTCGACCAGACTTTTCTATCATAGGTCAGTCCATTTGCTTACCTTACCCACCTCGGGATCCACCCGAGCTGCGAACGTCAACTCCGCTCAGCTGAGCACCACATCGAGAAAGCGCTCGAACAGCACTCTCGCCGTCCCCGCCATGGCTGGCCGGCTGAGCGTGAACTCATCCGCGAACGCCTCCGTGCCGTCCTCTCCGAGGGCCGCTCGAAGAGCATCGATGTATGCGGGGACACCCGCCCACTCCTCGAACATCGCGCGCGTCACCTCGAGGTGAAACTGCAGCCCATAGGCGCGGTCCCCGACGCGAAACGCTTGATTCTCGTAAGCTCTGGAAGCGGCGAGACGGACTGCGCCAGCAGGCAACTCAAAGGTATCGCTGTGCCATTGCAGCACCTCTAGCGGCGAGCAGAGCGACGAGAACACCGGGTCCGTGGCCGCCTCCGACGTAAGCTCCACGGGGAGCACCCCGACCTCCGGATGTGGACCTTGGAGGACCGGCGCCTGGAGGCTTGCCGCGAGAAGCTGCGCGCCGAGACAGACACCGAAGAACGGCTTGCCAGCGCGCACCGCAACTTCGATCAACCGCTTCTCGTCGGCCAACCACGGGTGGTCCACTTCGTCAGCGACGCTCATCGGTCCCCCCATGACGACGAGCAGATCGGGCTCCTCCCATCGAGGCAACGCGTCGCCCTCGTCGAGCTGGACTCTCATCACTTCGAAGCCCCTCCCGATGAGGACGTCCTCGTACTCGCCCGGAGGCTCGCAGGAGATGTGCTGCAGAACGCATGCAGTCGTCACGTGGCCGGCCACTCCCCCGTGCCACGCAATCCGTTCGTACCGGGGAGCCAGGAGATGAAGCCGTCACGCGACCGTCGCCTAGAGCGCGGGAGCATCCAACGATCATCCGCTGCTGGCGGATTCAGCTCGGGTTGCCGGCATCTGACTACACCGCACAAGCCAGCAACTCCCTTCTTCCTTCTTAGCAACGTGACTACCGAGAGAACCGTGACACACCGTTCCACACGTTCATCGCCCCTTCCCCACTTCCCTTGAGACAACAGGTGCGACGGATTGCTCTCCCACGTCACGGGATCCGCTTGTCAACGGTTTCGATCCCGCGCCTCGCACATTCCGTCTGCCGCTCGAATCGCGCAACCGCCGAGTCAAATAGTCCATGCCGACCGCGCCGACGAGGATTGCTCCGACCACCACGTCGCTCCACTCCGAGTTGACTGCCTTAGCGTTGAGCAGGTCCGTGATGCTCTCGATGATGACGAACCCTACAGCGGTACGCCAGATCGAGCCCTCGCCACCGCTCAGCGTGGTGCCCCCGATGACCACGATAGCTATCGAGTCCAGCGCAAAATTGCCGGAGAAGTTCGCCTCTCCGAGGGACAGGTGTGAGGCCATTATCAAGCCACCGAAACCGGCCAGCAGCGCAGAGACGACGAAGCACGATCCCGTCAATGCGCTGACACGAAGTCCCATGAGCCGAGCCGCCTCCCGGTTTCCTCCGACGGCGTAGATCGACCGACCATACTTGAGGTAGCGCAACAGCAGCTGGAACACGACAAAGGCGCCAAGCATCAGCCACGCGTCGATTGGCACGCCGCCCCAGTTGGCAGTTCCCAGCGTGGCGAACGCAGGCTTGTTCACTGTGATCGGCAGCGACTTACTGTAGATGTAGCTGAAACCTCCGATGGCCGATCCGGTGGCTAGCGTCGCGATAAAGGCATTTATCTTGAAGCGCGTGACCAGCGCCGCGTTCACCAGACCGAAGACCAATCCGAAGAGCATCGCCACGAAACCCGCGAGGAACAATGTGTTGTGCTGAGCCCAGGTCGCGTACACGACGGACGTCATGGCTAGGACAGCCCCGACCGACAGGTCGAAGCCGCCCACGAGAATCACCAACGTCTGGCCCACGGCGATAATCCCCAATGGGGCGCCTTCATTGAGCATCACCCGGATGTTGGCCAGTGAGAGGAACCCGCTGAACAGCACCTGGCAGACGACGACCGTGATCACCGCAGCCCATATCATCCCGTAGTCGAGGATCAATCGTTTTGCAGTCGACACGGACAGCACTGCGGGCCGGCTAGCCGTAGGCTCGGGACTATCTCCTAGTTCCTGGCTACCGAGGGCCTGCAGTTCGACTTCTGCGGTCACAGTTGCACGTTCCGCTCTATCGGATCATCCGAACGACAGGGCCAACATCGCGTCGACGGACACTTCGTCTGTTCCCCCTCCGAGCTCCGCGACGATTTGACCCTTGCGCAGCACGAGCACTCTGTCGCAGACCTGCTCCAGATCCTCGAGCTCGGAAGACACCACAAGCACTGCCAGCCCTTGGTCCGCGAGCGAGCGCAGCGTGGCAAGCACCTCGAGCTTCGCGCCGACATCGACGCCTCTGGTCGGCTCATCTGCCACCAGAAGACGTATTCCACCCTCCACCCAACGCGCTAGCATCAATTTCTGCTGGTTCCCGCCCGAAAGCGCAGACGCCGGCCTGTCCAGAAGGCTCTCCATCAGCCCAACGCTGCGCGCCGCGGCGTTCGCTCGGCGGCCCAATCCGCGGAGGTCGAACTGGCCCCTGAAGCTGGCATAGCGCGGCAACGCCACGTTCTCTCTCGACGTCATCGCCATCACAAGGCCGGCCCTCTTACGATCCTCGGGAACCAAACCGATCCCGAGCCGACGAGCGCTCCACGGCGACCGGGGGATCGGATGCGACGTGCCGTCTATGACTACCGAACCGCTGGCGTCTCTTCCGTCTCCTGCCAGAGCGCGAATCAGGCTCGACCGGCCCGAACCTGCGAGACCGGCAATACCAACGATCTGACACGCGCCGATCGAAAACGAGATCGCGGGCGAGCTCCGTCGCACGCGCAATGTCCTGATTTCGACAGCAACATCGTGCGTGTCTCTGCCGGAAGTGGCCCGGACGGCCGATGCATTTCCCTCCGCATACCTCACGTACGTGTCGCCGAGCATCGCCTGTATCAGGGTCGATTTCGTCCAATCTGAAACCGGCTTGTCGGCCACGAGGTGACCGTTTCGGAAGACGCAGATCCGGTCTGCTATCTCCAAGACCTCGTCGAGTTCGTGGCTCACAAATATTAGGGTCCGGCCGTGTCCTTTTAGCTCACGCATGAGCTTGAACAGCTTCTGACGTTCCGCCTCCGCGAGCGCGGAGGTGGGCTCATCCAATAAGACAACCCGCGCGTCCCTGTCGAGACACCTCATGATCTCGAGCAACTGCTGGTCGGGCACCGAAAGTGAGCCTGCTTGAGATTCCGGCTGGATCTGCCCCCCCACGAGCTTGCACAGTTCTCGATATCTTCGCCGCGTCGTGCGCATCGACGCTTTCGACCCGAGGAACACGTTCTCCCTGGCCGACATCGCCGGCACGATCGCGAGCTCTTGGTAGATCGCGGCGACGCTGCTTCGGGCAACGGCACGTGGCCGCCCGTAGGGCAGCTCACGTCCATCGACGAACACCTGCCCGCTTGAAGGTGCAAGCCGGCCCGCGATGATCCCCAGGAGCGTGGACTTGCCGGCACCGTTCGCACCGATCAGAGCGTGCACGCGGCCTGGATCGAACATCACTGTGATGTCTGCTAAGGCTCTCGTTGCGCCGAAGTCCTTGGAAACTCGTCGAACCGAGACCCGGCCCCCGTCTAATTCCTCCGGGTGCACCTTTCCTTTAGCGTATAACCCACACCCAAGATCAGATTTGAGCGGCATACTTCGAGACATTGGCCTTCGTTATAAGGTCTTCTTCGCCGGCCGGCACGCTCGTCATGATTGTCACGTAATGGGGACCGACGTTGCCGTGCCACGCGTTGATGATGCTCTGAACCGAATCGCTGGATTCCGTCACCGGAGGTCCGGCGTCGTGAGCTGGAGCCGGCCCTTTTCGCCGTCTTGTGCGAACTGTGAGCTGCCCCCAAAGTCGTAGACCTTGACCCTCCTCAGTTTGCCGGCCGCCCTGACCGCATCGAGGCCGCCGAAGATCTCTTTCGCAGCAGCTCCTTGCACGAGGTTGCACGCGTCGGGCGAGGTCGACCCCACCGTCCACCCGATGTATGTCCCGCTGGCCAGCGCCTCCACCATCTGGTCGGTTTCCGTCGCTGCTGCGAAGTCACCGTCGAAGTACGACAGAGCGACGTCGGCCTTCTTCGTGGTCTTCTCGGCAGCCGTGTTCGCGGAGATCGGGTATGTGTCGGTCGATTCGTCGGAGAAGAAACCGATGTCCAGTTTCCCGTTTCCAACCGAAAAGGGACGAGTCATGGCGAACACCGCGTCCATTGCCGCATGCAACTTCCCCTCACTGTTGTCCACCGGCAACCGGCCCAGGGCGAGACACAACCAGATCGGTAAGACTGTCATGTCGCTGCGGCCAGTTGGTAAGACCTATTGCATTCCTAACACCTTGGTTCGTCGAATGTCAAGGTCCACGCTCCAACCAGTCCAGACCCCGACCAGTGCATCCCCGAAAGGTCCGACGTGCCGGTCGAGCGGTCAGGCCAGGAAGCCCCGAAGTAGCGCGGCCGTCGCTTCGAGGTGCAGCTCCATGGCGTGGGCTGCCAAGGTCGGATCGCACGCGAAGATCGCGGCGGCAACCTCCTGGTGCTGCGCGTTCGAGTGGAGCTGAGGCCGTTGCCGCGTCGGGAGGGCATCGAGCAGCTCGTTCGTGCGCATCCGGACGTCGGCTACCGCTCGGACGAGCAACGCAGAACCGGTGAACTCCGCGATCAGGAGGTGCAACCGGCTGTCCGCACCTCGATATTCCTCGAAGGTTGCCTGTTCGGCCTCGATCACGGCTTGGGAGAGCAACTCTTGCTCGCTGCCTTGGAGCTTCCGGCTCGCCGCCAAACTGGCAGCACCCACTTCGACGATACGGCGAAAGGCGAGGAGATCCTCCAGGTGACCCACGTCCGATCGCTTCGACCTCCCCCATCCCGACCCCGCTTGGTAGATCACGAAGGTCCCGCCGGCGCGGCCGCGGCGTGAGTCGACGTAGCCGGCCTCGGCGAGCGCACGGATCGCCTCTCGGAGCGTCACGCGGCTGACGTTCAGCTGGATCGCCAGCTCCCGTTCGGGCGGGAGTCGCTCGCCGGTGGCAACAGCTCCCGACCTGATCGCGTGGAGTACCTGCTCCACGGTTTTCTCGAACGCGCCGCCCGCTTCGACTGGGCGAAATGGGCTCACCTGCTGCTCGTCGGCGTTCGCAGCATCGGGCTTTGCCGTGTTAGAACCTGGACTGACCTTAGGGGGAGTTGCAGGCGCGCGTGCGCCACCTTTCGCTGGCATCGGGGCCCGAATGTAGTCCCCGCGAAGAACTCCCAGGGTGGAGGGTGCATGGCTCGAGCGAGCGGAAGGCTGAACAGGTACACGGGCCGTCGACCGGCCCGTTACTCAGGGTTCGACCTCGTGCGCCGGACCTTGCTGCACGGTGAATGGCCGCGGGTGTGGGAGGCGCACGAGCTCCAGCACGCCTACGACGTGGTGATCGTCGGGGCCGGCATCCACGGTTTGGCAACCGCCTACTACTTGGCCCTCAATCACCGCGTCGGACGCATCGCCGTCGTCGACCGCGGCTACGTCGGCGGCGGGAACTCGGGACGCAACACGGCCATCGTCCGGTCCAACTACCTCACCCCCGAAGGTGTCCGGTTCTATGACCGGTCCGTCCACCTGTACCAGCACCTGTCCGCCGAGCTCAATTTCAACGTCATGTTCTCGCAGCGGGGACATCTCACCCTCGCCCACTCGGACACCTCACTACGTACGATGGCGTGGCGGGCCGAGGTCAACAAGCTCGAGGGTGTCGATTCGGCAGTGATCGGGCCGGAGGAGATCAAGAAGCTCGCCCCCTGCCTCGATACCTCCACCCGCACTCGGTACCCGATCCTCGGAGCCCTCTACCACCCCCCGGGCGGGACCATCCGCCACGACGCGGTCAACTGGGGCTATGCCCGAGCCGCTGGCGCCCTCGGCGTCGAGATCCACCAGAACACCGAGGTGCTCGGCATCGAGGTCGTCAGCGACATGGTGAAGTCGGTGCGAACCAACAGGGGCGCGATCTCTACGCCGGTGGTCGTCAACTGCACCGCTGGTCACGCCACCCTCCTCTCCGACATGGTCGGAGTGAAGATGCCGATCATAACCCACCCGTTGCAGGCAGCAGTGACCGAGCCAGTCAAGGTGTTCCTCAACACCGTCGTCGTGTCCGGAACTCTGCACGTCTATGTGTCCCAGACCGACCGGGGCG
>JBOGGB010000368.1:0-15988 GCA_050743605.1 Acidimicrobiales bacterium | reverse complement strand
CGGCGGCTGAAGGCGTTCGCCGGGTCCTCGGGCGCCCCGCGGAACGCCTACCATGGGGCGTCCGGTCGGCGTCCGAAGCGCGCGACGGCACGCCTGGGTAGCTCAGTCGGCAGAGCAGCGCACTCGTAACGCGCAGGCCGTGGGTTCAAGTCCCACCCCAGGCTCCACGCGGGCTGGTAGTCCTTCGTCGGATCCAGTTGAACGCCCCGATGAGCTGGCCGTCTTCGTCGACCACCCGGATGTCGAGGTCCTCGACGAGGAGCAACACGGACCGCCCGGCGAAGCGCCGGCCGACGGGCGGCGCGCCGAGCCGCCCCGATCTGTCGGATGGAAGAAGCGTGTGCGAGCCCATAGCGACACGTAGACGAGGCTCACGAGCACCGGAACCTCGATGAGCGGTCCGACCACGCCGGCAAGCGCTTGGCCGGACGTGACCCCGAACACCCCGATACACACGGCGATGGCGAGCTCGAAGTTGTTCCCCGCCGCGGTGAACGCCAAGGTGGCGGTCCGCTCATAGGGGAGGCCGATGGTCCGGCCAAGGGCGAAAGATCCGAACCACATGACGGCGAAGTAGCAGAGAAGCGGTAGCGCGATGCGAGCCACCTCAGCCGGACGAGCGGTGATGGTGCGGCCCTGGAGGACGAAGAGGATGACGATGGTGTAGAGCAAGCCGATCAGCGCCAACGGGCCGATCCGGGGCAGCAGCTTCGCCTCACACCACTCGCGGCCTCGTCGCCGCTCACCGATCGTGCGGGTGAGGAACCCGGCGACGAGGGGGATCCCGAGGAAGATGGCGACGGTCTCGGCAATCCCACCGATCGACAGGTGGAGTCCCACCGTCGTGAGGCCGAGCCAGCCCGGCAGGATCTTCAGATAGAAGTAGCCGAGGAGGGCGAAGGCGACGATCTGGAACAGCGAGTTGAGCGCCACCAGCACTGCGGCTGCCTCGCGGTCCCCGCAGGAGAGGTCGTTCCAGATGAGCACCATGGCGATGCATCTCGCCAACCCGACGATGATCAGGCCCGAGCGGTAGGCGGGCTGGTTCGGGAGCCAGAGCCAGGCCAGGGCGAACATGACCGCCGGCCCCAGGACCCAGTTCAGGACCAAGGACGGCACCAGCATGCGACGGTCCCGGGTGACCGAGCCCAGTTGCCCGTAGCGGACCTTGGCCAGGACGGGGTACATCATGACGAGGAGCCCGATGAAGATCGGGAGCGACGTGCCTTGGGTCACCTGGATGGCCTGGAGGTGGCGGCTAAGGCTCGGGACCCCTCGTCCCAAGCCGATGCCCAGCGCCATCGCGGCAAGGATCCAGGCTGGCAGGAAGCGATCGAGGAAGGACAGGCGCCGCACCACCGGCGCCTCGGCGGGGGCGGCGGGGCGTTCGTCGACGGCGGTGCTCACCGGGCTCGCGGGAGCTTCCGGCTAGCAGCAGGACAAGGAGGCGGCATCCCCGGGCTCGACGCTCGGCAGGTAGCCGTCGCGCGCCTCGGTGGCGGCGAGCACGGTGTAGACCTCCCACGGCTCGCCACCGGGACCGTCCACCCAGACCTTGTCCTGGACGGCGTAGCAGCAGGCGACCCCGTCTTCGATCGCCGTGGCCAGGCCCTCATCGGCCAGGCGCTTCTGGGCGGCAGCCACCTCCTCGGTGGTGTCGACCTCGATGCCCAGGTGGTTCAGCGAGCCCGGCCGCCGGGAGGCGTCTTCGATCAGGACGAACTTGAGCGGCGGATCGGGGACGGCGAAGTTGGCGTAACCGGGGCGCAGCTTCGCCGGCCCGGTGGCGAACAGCTTCGAGTAGAAGGCGACCGCCTCGTCGAGGTCGGCGACGTTCAGGGCGAGCTGGACTCGGGACATCGGGAGACCTCCAGATCGATATAGACTCCTGTCGATGCATCCACTGTAAACGATGCATTGGCAATCGTCAATGGGAGATCCGGACGTGGCAAGACGAAGCGCCGCAATCGAGTTGACCGAGATCGCCGAGTGCTGCCCCTCGGTGCTCGCCGCGCCGTTGGAGCCAGACGAGGCCGCCGAGCTGGCGCGAGGCTTCACCGCGCTGGCCGACCCGGTCCGGCTGCGCGTGCTCTCGATGCTGGCCTCCGCCCCCGAGGGCGAGGTGTGTGTCTGCAACTTCGTCGAGCCCTTGCGCAAGTCGCAGCCGACCGTGTCTCATCACCTCAAGATCCTCGGCGACGCCGGCCTCGTGCACGGTGATCGCCGAGGGAAGTGGGTGTGGTACTCCCTCGATCGAGAGCGACTCGCAAGCCTTCGCGCGGCGATCGACGCCTGAAGCTACGGAGGTGGAGCGGGACTTCGAGGCGGCGGATTGCCCTCGACTCCTCGTGTCACCTGCCACTCACGGCAGGGGGTCAGAAGCAGCCCCCACCGGTTCGAGCGCGCACGGAATGTCAGCATCAGGGCAGGGCAGGCCCATAGAGCACAGTCGTCGACCTGCTCGGCTGGCGGGCGCGCGGAACCGCGTCCCTGCACCTCTCGAGCGCTGCGGCATGTCAGTCGTGCGCCAGGTGTTCGACGTACCAATCGTCTCCTGATGATCCCGGCGCCTCAGCGACTGGCCGGAAGGTCGGGCGAGCTGGGCACGCCTCCTGCCTCCCGGTAGCGTCGGGCGCGATGCCGGGCTGTGCGACTCGTGTCGACCCCGCGTTGGTCCGGGGGCTCACCGATGCCGTCGGTCCGGCGCACGTCCTCACCGATCCCGAGGTCGTCGCGTCCTACGTCGTGGACTGGACCGGCCGCTTCTCGGGGTCGACCCCGGCGGTCGTACGCCCGGCGTCGGTAGAAGAGGTCGCCGCCGTGGTGGCGGTCTGCTGCACGCACGGTGCGGCGCTCGTCCCCCAGGGTGGCAACACCGGGATGGTCGGCGGCGGCGTCCCGCTCCACGGCGAGGTCGTCGTGAGCCTCCGCCGTCTGGCCGAGCTCGGCCCGGTCGATCCCGTAGCCGGGCAGCTGACCGCGCAGGCCGGCGTCACGCTCGCGGGCGTCCAGGCCGCTGCTCGAGCTACGGGGTGGAGCTACGGGGTGGACCTCGGCGGGCGCGACAGTGCGACCGTCGGCGGCAACGTCGCGACGAACGCCGGAGGTCTGCGGGTCCTGCGCTACGGCGACACGCGCGCGCAGTTGCTCGGCGTGCAGGCGGTGCTCGGGACCGGAGTCGTCGTCGAGCACCTGGGCGGGCTGCTGAAGGACAACACCGGCTACGCCCTGCACTCGCTCCTGTGCGGGAGCGAGGGAACCCTCGGCATCGTCACCGCCGTGCGCCTGCGGCTCGTCGCCCCCGCCCCCGCCCGCGTCGCGGCGATCCTCGGGATGAAGGACGCAGGTGCGGCAGTCACGGCGGCCCAGCACCTGCGCCGGAACCTGCCGACCCTGTCTGCGGTCGAGCTGATGCTGCGTCGCGGCGTGGAGCTCGTCTGCACGGTGACCGGCGCACCGCTGCCCCTGGCGGCGTCGCACGAGGCCTACCTGCTCGTGGAGGCGTCGGGAACGGTCGATCCCACCGCCGAGCTCACGGACGCGGTCGGCGCGCTCGCGGGCGTCGAGGACGCTGCCGTCGCGGTGGACTCTCAGCGCATCGCGGCGCTCTTCCGCTACCGCGAGGGCCACACGGAGGCCGTGAACTCGCTCGGCGGGCCTCCCCACAAGCTCGACGTCACGATCCCCCACGGCGCCCTCGCCGAGATGGTGGAACGGCTCCCCGCGATCGTCCAAGCCGCCGCGCCAGGCGCGTCCGTCTGGCTCTTCGGCCACGTCGGAGACGGGAACGTCCACGTGAACGTGACCGGGGTCGCGCCCGACGACGAGCGCGTGGACGACGCGGTCTTTCGCGCGGTCGCCGGTGCGGGAGGGAGCATCAGCGCCGAGCACGGGGTCGGCACCGCGAAGCGCGCGTGGTTGGAGCTGAACCGCAGCCCGGCGGAGCTCCGGGCGTTCGCTGCGATCAAGCACGCGCTCGACCCCTACGGGATCATGAACCCCCACGTGCTCGTCGCCCCTGGATGAGCGCTGCGGCGGAGCGACGATCTCACTCCGCGCAGCTTCGCATCGCGGCGGCGAATGCCTCCGCGCGCTCGCGGTAATCGCGGAACTGGCCGAAGCTCGGCGCTGCCGGCGACAGCAGGACCACGCCGGGCACTCCCTCGTATGTGTGCGTGCGCGCCCAGGAGAAGGCCGCCGCCGTCGCGCGCTGGAGGTCGCCGAAGTCCGCGACCTCGACCGCTGCCTCTCGGCTGCCTCCGGCCCGCACCGTCTCCCCGATGCGTGCTCCGGCAGCGGGAAGCGTGGCGACGAAGGTTTCGGCGTGCCGCGAGCCGAGGGCGGCAGCGAGCGGCCGGTAGTCGAGGCCGCGGTCCTGGCCGCCGACGAGGAGCGCGACCGGCCGGTCCCCGAGCGCGTCGAGCGCGGCGAGCGTTGGGAGCGGATTGGTCGAGAGCGAGTCGTCGACGAATTCGACCCCTGCGACCATGCCGATGAGCGAGAACCGGTGCTCGAGCGGCGCAAACCCCTGCGCCGCGATGGCGAGCCGGGCGTCGTCGACCGCGGCCTGGACGCCGATGCCGACGAGGCACGCACGCGCGACGAGCGCGTCCCTGAGGGAGTGCCGCCCGGCAAGTCCCAGCGGGTCGGTCCAGGATCCGCCGAGCTCGGGGTCGCTCTCGGAGACCCAGCGGACCTGGGGCCCGAGCAGCTGTGCGTGCTCCCGGAGGGCCTCGCTCGTGCCGTCGGCAACCGTGAGCACCGCGCCGGGCTGGCTGCAGAGCGAAAGCTTGTCGGCGTAGTAGGCCTCCACGGATCCGTGCCAGTCGAGGTGGTCGGGAGCGAGCGAGGTCACCGCGACGACCGGCGGCGAGACCGACACGTCGGTCGCCTGGAAGCTCGAGGTCTCGACGACGAAGAAGTCCCAGTCCTCCCCGGCGTCGGGATCCCACGGCGGGAGGCCGATGTTCCCGGCGACGAGGCAGCGCTGCCCGAGCCCGCAGAGAAGGTGGCCGGCGAGTGCCGCGGTCGTGCTCTTCCCCTTGGTCCCGGTCACGCAGACGACGCGTGCACGGTCCACGTCGTGGAGCCACAGCCCGAGACCCCCCGCGACAGCGACGCCCGCGTCCAAGAGCGCGGCCACCTGCGGGCCATGTCGGCTGATGCCCGGGCTCTTCACGACGACCTCGCACGCTGCAAGCGCGTCGAGCCCAGCGTCGCCGGACGAGACGCGCAACCCGCCGAAGGCCGGAGCCGACGGTCGGTCGTCGACGACCACCGGCACGACGCCCATGCGCCTGAGGCGCCGCAGGTTCGCGGCACCCTCCGTCCGCAGTCCGAAAAGCCCGACACGCGCCCCTTCGAGGTCCGACCAGCCGAGCGACGGCCGGTCGAGCGCGCCCACCCGACGCGCCGTCGTGCTCACCTCTGCGCCGCGAAGGCAGGCGGCAGGAGCTCGGGGCCGTGGGCTGCGAGCAGGCGCTGCACCGCCGCATCGCGTGCCTCGGGATCGCCCCAGATCGGAGCGGCGGCGCGGATCTCCGCGTCGAGCGTGTGGAGCCAGGTTGTGCCCGTCCGGTCTGGCCGCTCCGCGGCGAGGACCGCGGCCGCGCGGCACTCCTCCTCGTCGCCGACGCACTCGAAGGGCTTCGCGTCTCCCCCGATGCCGGCGAGAGCACGGAACCGGGCCTCGAGTTCGACGTTTCCGAGGGGCTCGCGGCCCTCGAAGATCGCCGAGAGGACCGCGGCGGGGAAGAAGGGCGCGAGCACCAGGTCCACGAAGCAGCACTTGTCGCACGTGCCGCACCAGTGGTCGAGCCTGCGGGCGGGATCGATCGCGAAGGCGCGGTTGCAGCTCCGGAACACCCGGTGGTAGCGCTCGAGCGCGGCGAACTCGCTCGCCACCCACAGCTCCGAGCGGGACCGGAGGAAGGAGAAGTACTCCGGCGGGGACGTGAGCGACTCGCCGAGCAGGCTGCGGAACGACGACTCGAACGCCGCGCTCTTCGACCACTGGTGGTTGATCGCGCGCTCGCCGTCCCGCACGGTCGGCACCGACGAAGAGCGCTCGTTCGACATCACGACCGCGTCGTGGCCGCCGAGCACCGCCGCCACGATCGCGATCGCGGAAAGGATGGCGGTGACCGGCACGTGACCGTTCAGGAAGCCGAGCTCTGCCGAACGCAGCACGGACGGGTCGATCCTGCGCTCCGCGCGCACGACCGGGAGCCCCGTCACCGCGGCAGCGTCCTCGATCGCGGCGAACCGCTCGCCTGCACGGCTCACCACGAAGAGCGAGACTCCGGGGATCCGGCGCGCGACGTGTGCCACGGTCACGATCGAGTCGATGCCCGCGCCGAAGGGTACGAGCGGTCGACCGCTGTCGAGCACCGGCTGTGCGGGACGGCGTGTGGCCAGCTCGGGGCCGACGATCTCCAGCCCCGAGAGGTCGAGCCCGTTGCGGTACGCGAGCTCGCCGAGACCCTCGACGTAGAAGTTCCGGAGGAACGCGCGCTCCTGAGGGGTCGTCTCGGTGGTGCCGAGGTCGATCACGTGTGGGGCGCCCGTCTTGTAGTACGAGACGCCGGCGAGGAGGAACAGGATGCGGGCCGCCGCGTCGGTGGGTGCGGAGTCCCACTCGGCAACACGATCGTCGGTCTCGAAGGAGACCTCCTCGGTGAACCGCTGTGCGCCGAGCGCGTAGCGGCAGACGACGCACCCTCTCTGGGCGTCGACGTGATAGCCCTCGTAACGGAAGGGGTCCTCGCTCATCGTTCAGTCAATGCTACGAGCGAAGGGACGTGAGCCCTCACGACCACTCCGTCTCACTGCAAGCGGGCGAGGAGCCCGAAACGCCCGCAGGGCCGCGCCGCGCGGTCGCTGAAGAAGGGGCCGTCGCCGGTGGCGAGGGACGACACCGAGATCCGCGCCTCCGCGATGCCGCCCGCGAGGAGCTGCAAGTGGTTCGCGCCTGCGACGTCGAAGCGCCAGCGGTCGCCGTGCGCCCACAGTACGTCGCCGGCCCCGGGTCCGAAGGCGGCGCGTGCGGCCGCTGCGACCTCCTGGCCGACCACGTAGGTGACCGGTGAGACCGTCGGGCCGATGATGGCGACGGTCCGCTCGGCCTTCGCCCCGAGCGTCGCCATGGTGGAGAGCGCCGCGCGCACCACTCCACCGACGGCCCCGCGCCAGCCCGCGTGCACGGTGGCGAGGACGCGGGCTACGGGATCGACGAGGAGCACCGGCGAGCAGTCGGCGACCAACGTCACGAGCACCGGCCCGGTCTCTGCGGTGACCAGCGCGTCTGCGGCATCGATGGCGTCCTCGGCGCGGCACGCCCCCCTGCCCGCGTCGTCAGGGCCCACCACCGCCACGCGGTTGCCGTGGACCTGCGTGGAGAACACGAGGTCGCAGACACCCGCGCCGAGCGCGCTGGCCGCACGCCGCCGGTTCTCCGCGACGGCGTGGCGGTCGTCGCCCACGTGCAGTGCCAGGTTCAACGACCGGTATGGTTCGGCGGACACGCCGTGCTCGCGCGTCGTCACCACCGCGCCGACGCCGAGGTCCGCCAGCCACGGCCACGAGAGGACCTCCACCTCTCCGGCACGCGTCGGCGCGTCGCCTCCCCGGTCGTACGGTGGGACGGCCACGGCGGCCGAGGCTACCCGGCCCCCGCCGCCGTGAGGCGCGCGAGACGCTCGCCGGCGGCCCGCGCCGGCCCGCGCCGGCTTCGTCCGCTCCCCGGCTTCGTCCCGCCCCGGCTTCGTCCCGCCCCGGCTTCGTCCCTCCCCGGCGCTGGGTAGGGTCTGTTGTCATGGCGGAACGGGGACGGTTCGCAGAGCTGGCGATGGAGCACATGCCCTCCCTGTACTCGGCTGCGCTGCGGATGACCCGCAATCCCGCCGACGCCGAGGACCTGGTCCAAGAGACCTACCTGAAGGCCTACCGGTCGTTCTACTCGTTCGCCGAGGGGACGAACCTGAAGGCCTGGCTCTACCGGATCCTGACGAACACCTACATCAACGCCTACCGCGCCACGAAGCGCCGTCCAGAGATGAGCGACGTCGAGGACGTGGAGGACCTGTACCTCTACCACCGCCTCGCACCGGGCGAGGGCTCCGGGCGCAGCGCCGAGGACGAGGCGCTCGCCGGTTTCACCGACGACGAGGTGAAGGAGGCGATCGAGGCGCTCCCCGAGGCGTTCCGCATCGCGGTGCTGCTCGCGGACGTCGAGGGCTTCAGCTACAAGGAGATCGCGGAGATCACCGACGTGCCGATCGGGACGGTGATGAGCCGTATCCACCGGGGAAGAAGAGCGCTGCAGAAGACGTTGTCAGGGTTCGCGCAGGCGCGCGGTCTCGTGGCGGCAGGGCCTGCGACGGCATCCTGACCCAGGTGGGATGAGGGCCCGGACGAGCAACTGACAGGAGAGCGACGTTGGCTCACGAAGATGAACGAGGTGGATGCGGGGACGGCGCATCGGGCGTGGACTGCGTGGAGGCCGTCCGGCAGCTCTATGTGTTCCTCGACGGTGAGCTGACCGAGCAGCGTCGCCGGGAGATCGCGGTCCACCTCGACGAGTGCGGCCCCTGCGCCGACGCGGCGGGCTTCGAGGCGGAGCTGCGCGCCGTCATCTCCAGCCGGTGCAAGGACCGTGTCCCCGAGTCGCTGATCCAGCGAGTCGCCGCGGCGATCGCGGCCGAGGAGTCCGGTGGGAGCTCGGGTCCGTTGCCGGCGACGAAGTGAGCGCGTCGCTTCCCGAGCCCGTTGACGGGGAGGCACACCGGTCCGGCGGCGGCGAGACCGGCGGCGGCCCGGGCCTCATCGACTGGCAGGTGGCGGAGCGGGTCGCGGCCTGGGCCATCGCCCGGCGCCCGCCGAGCGCCAGCTACGACCGCAGGGAGCTCTCGCGGTCGTTCGCCGATGTCACGGCCAGGGCGGAAGAGCTCGTCTCCGAGTCCACCGGCTGGCACGCACCCACCCCGGCGCGATCGGTCGTCACGGACCGCACGGGCTGGGCGCACGCGAACGTCGCCTCCTTCCAGCGGCTGCTCGCGCCGGCCCTCGCGAAGTTCGAGCGCCGCCGCGACGAGAAGCGCCAGGAGCGCCGCCGCTCCGGGACGCGGCCGGCCTGGCTGACCGACCTGTCCGAGCCGATCGCCGTCAAGTTCGCCGGCGCCGGTCGCTCGGCAAGCGGGGCACAGCTCGGTGCGGTGCTCGCGTGGATGTCGACGAGGGTCCTCGGGCAGTACGACCTGCTGCTCACCGAGGAGATGGCAGAGGACCAGGACCTCTTGTACTACGTCGGTCCCAACATCGTGGAGCTCGAGCGACGCCACGGCTTCGTCCCCGAGGAGTTCCGTCTGTGGTTGGCGCTTCACGAGGTCACCCATCGCTGCCAGTTCACCGCGGTGCCGTGGCTGCGCGGGTACTTCCTGTCGCTCGTCGACAAGGCGATCGAGCCGTTCCAGGCGGACCCGGGGCGGCTGGCGGAGATGGTCCGGCGGACGGCCGAGCAGCTCCGCTCGCGCCAGAGCCCCTTCGACGACGCCGGAGTGCTGGGCATCGTCGCCAGCGAGGCGCAGCTCGAGGCGATCCGAGCCCTCCAGGCGATGATGAGCCTCCTCGAAGGGCACGGCGACGTGACCATGGACCGAGCTGGCGCCGCGCAGGTGCCCGGGGCGGCCCGATTCAGCCAGGTGCTGCGTGAGCGCCGGCAGTCGGTGAAGGGTCCGGCGAAGGTGCTCCAGCAGGTGCTGGGGCTCGAAGCCAAGCTCCGCCAGTACCAGCAGGGCGAGGAGTTCATCCGAGCGGTTGAGGCACGCGGCGGGCGCGCCCTCTTCGACCGGGTCTGGGGCGGACCCGAACGGCTCCCGACGCTGACGGAGATCCGGGAGCCGGAACGATGGATCGCTCGGGTGGAGGCGACCCGGGAAGGCGGGTGACGAGACCCGCAGCCCCCAGGCTGGTCGCCGCGGGCGATCTTGCGGGCCGCCTGCTGCGACGCTGCACGCTCCCGGCCCCCGGTGCGCCTCTCACCTGCGCGGTCTCGGGCGGTCCCGACTCGCTCGCGTTGCTCGTCCTCGCCTCCCTGGGGGGTTGTCTGGTGACCGCGGTCCACGTGGACCACGGGCTGCGTGAAGGCTCGGCCGAGGAGGCGGACGTCGTGGCCGCGGCCGCGGCCGCGCTGGGCGCGCAGTTCCGGGCCGAGCGAGTCTCGGTCGGCCCGGGGCCGAACCTCGAAGCCAGGGCCCGGGCCGCGCGGTTCGCGGCCTTGCCGTCGTCGGTCGCGACCGGGCACACGATGGACGACCAGGCGGAGACCGTGCTGTGCAACCTGCTGCGCGGCGCGGGCCCCGACGGCGTCGCCGGGATGAGGCCGGGTCCGCGGCATCCGCTGCTCGCCCTGAGAAGGGCCGAGACGCGCGCGGTCTGCGAAGAGGCCCACCTCGAGTGGGTCGAGGACCCCTCCAATCACGATCCCCGCCACCTTCGCAACCGCGTCCGCCACGAGTTGCTGCCGCTGTGCGCGGCGCTCGCGGGGAGAGACCCGGTGCCGCTGCTCGCGCGCCTCGCCTCCCTCGCCGCGGCGGACGCCGACCTCCTCGACGCCCTCGCGGCGGAGACGGTGCCCGACCCCACCGTGGCCCGGGAGGTCGCCCGTGCGCCCGAGCCGCTGGCCGGCCGCGCGATCCGCCGGTGGGTGCGCGCGCTCGGGGCGACGCCCGGCTCGGGAGGGAGGCCGTCCGCCACCGAGGGCCTGGATCGCCAGCCGCCGCCGCTCGCCGACGTCCGGCGTGTCCTGTCGGTCGCGCAGGGCGCGGCGTCGGGTACGGAGCTCACGGGCGGCTGGCGGGTGCGTCGCTCGGCGGGCCGCCTGGTCGCGATCCCGCCTTCTGGCGCTCCCGGCGACGGGCACTAAGGTCTCGCCGGTGCCGACGGAGACCGCGGGAAGGGCCGTAGCGAGAGAGCAAACGGAGACCGCGGCGAGCCCCGCGGCCGCGCGGGCCCAGGACCCCGGGGACGTGCCCGCATGGGCGCGGCCCTCCGTCGGCCGTGTCCTCGTGACGGCCGAGGAGATCGCCGCCAAGGTGGCCGAGCTCGGCAAGAGGATCACCGAGGACTTCGCCGACGAGCCGCCCCTGCTCGTCGGGGTGCTGAAAGGCGCCATGCTCTTCATGAGCGACGTGTGCCGCGCCATCGAGCTGCCGGTGGACGTCGACTTCATGGCGGTCTCCTCTTACGGGAGCGCCACCCAGTCCTCCGGGGTCGTGCGGATCGTGAAGGACCTCGACGCGGAGCTGACGGGCCGACGGGTCCTCGTCGTCGAGGACATCATCGACAGCGGGCTCACGCTCAATTACCTGAACCGCTACCTCCACGCGAGGCGGCCGGCCTCGGTGGACGTGTGCGCGCTGCTCGTCAAGGACGGCGAGCAGCGCATCGCCCTGGACCTGCGGTACGTCGGCTTCACGATCCCTTCGGAGTTCGTCGTCGGGTACGGCCTCGACGCCGCCGAGCGCTACCGGAATCTCCGGGGAGTGCATGCGTTCCACGCCGCCGCCCCGGAGCAGGGCGCTCCCGCCTCCGGCGGGTCGTGACCGGGCGGTGGTGACCCGGAGGTCGGCGTGAGCGTCGACAGGGAGCGGGTACAGGCCGCGGTGCGAGAGCTCCTCGCAGGGATCGGAGAGGACCCCGATCGAGACGGCCTGCTCGAGACGCCGCGACGCGTCGCCGCGATGTTCGAGGAGCTGTCGAGCGGGATGGACGAGGACCCGGCCCACCACCTGACGGTCACGTTCGCGGTCGAGCACGACGAGATGGTGATGGTGCGCGACATCCCCTTCGCGTCCTTCTGCGAGCACCACCTGGTGCCGTTCATCGGACGGGCGCACGTCGCGTACATCCCGGGCGACGACGGCCGGATCACGGGGCTATCCAAGTTGGCGCGCCTGGTGGACGGGTACGCGCGCCGGCTGCAGGTCCAAGAGCGCATGACGACCCAGATCGCCGAGGCGATCGAGAAGTCGCTTGCCCCTCGTGGCGTGCTCGTGGTGGTCGAGGCCGAGCACCTGTGCATGTCGATGCGCGGCGTGAAGAAGCCGGGCACGCTCACGGTCACCTCGTCAGTTCGCGGCCTCTTCCGCCGGCAGGCCGCCACGCGTGCCGAGGCGATGCAGTTCCTCCGCCTGAGCCGCTGAGCCGCCGAGCCGGAGCCGCTGAGCCGCCGAGCCGCTGGCCGCCTCAGGGGAGTCAGCGAGGCTCGCTCGGCTCCCTTCGCGGACTGGTGCCACCGACGTAGATCCTGGGGCCGGCGATCTCCTCGATGGACTCAGTTCGGACGGCTCTGCGCCGACGCCTGCCCGCCGGCGCCAGATGGACCAGGGCGTTGTAGGTGACGAGAGCGATCGCCAGGTGCATGAGCATGAGGAAGGCGACCGCCTTGATCGGTTGCCCATCGTGGACGAGGATCCAAAGATCTGGGCTCCATAGGACAATGGTGACGGCGATCGCCATGCGGAAGAAGACCCAGCGTGGGGTGGAGGAGATCCGGGTGGTGATCGGCCACGCCACACAGGCGATGACGACCCCGATGACGGTGAGCTTGGAGTAGTCCGAGAACTGGAAGTGGGCGTAGCCGTTGGTCGAGGGGAACACGGTCTCGGCGATCTTGACCAAGATGGCGTCGGCGGCGAGGGACCCGACGATCGAGATGACGGTTGCCACCACGACCGCCACCGCCTTCGGCCGGCGCCGCGGGGGGTCCCAGTCGATGTGCAGTGCCGCCAACGCGCGCTGGGTCCACTGAGGTAGGTGCTGCGCGATTTCCCGCAAGCGCGCCTGGAGCCCCTGGGGGGCGCGCCCTGCTCGCTCGGCACGCACCACGCTGAGGCGGTGCATCAGGATCCCGATGACCGTGGCGACCAACAGCGCCGCGAGCACGTAGCCGGCGTCGCTGAAGTCCTTTATCACGTGGTGCCAACTCGCCCCGAGGCTGTAGCCGATGCCCGCCAGCAGAGCGTCGTAGGCGGCGGACCCGACGACGGTGTACGCGATGAACTTGCCCACGGTCATCTCGCCGAGGCCGGCAGCGAGCGAGACGAAGGAGCGAAGGAGCGGGATGCACCTCCCGAACAGCACGAACGGCTCGCCTCGGCGGGCGAACCAGGCCTCGGCCCGGTCGAGGTCACGGTGGGTGAGGAGCACGTACCTGCCGAGCCTGTCGACCAGGGGACGTCCGCCGAAGAGGCCGATGGAGTAGCCGGCGATCGAGCCCACGAGCTCGCCCACGACGGCCACCAGGATCACCCAACCCAATCCGAGATGGTCGTGGGACGTCGTCAGCCGGCCGCTCGCGAGCGCGCCCGCGTAGCCAGTGGCGACCTCTGACCCGACGGGAATGCCCAGTGCCGAAATCGCGACGACGACGAAGAGCGCGAGGTAACCCCACGTGATCAGGATGTGCTCCATGTCGGTCCTCTTTTCTACATGCGCACGCGGGCTCCCGAGAGGCAGGTCGCGCGACGTCGTGCCCCAAGGGCGGGTGGCCGATCCGGATGACGAGCTCGTGAGCCACGCGCGGTGAGCAGGTCGTCCCTCCTCCGCCGAGGCACCGGCCGGCCGAGGGCGGGTTCGCCTACGCTACGGCCCGATGGCGACGGTGACGGTCAGGCCCCTCGTGATGGGGATCCTCAACGTCACCCCCGATTCCTTCTCCGACGGCGGGCGTTTCCTGCGGCCCGCCGACGCGGTCGCCCGCGGGGAACGGATGGTCGCAGAGGGCGCCGACGTCGTCGACGTGGGGGGCGAGTCCTCACGACCGGGGGCCGAGCCCGTCGACGCGCGCGAGGAGCTCCGTCGCGTGCTGCCGGTCGTCGAGCAGCTCTCGGGCTCGGTCCGCGTGTCGGTGGACACGACGAAGCCGGCTGTCGCCCGCGCGGCCGTCGCCGCGGGCGCCACGCTGGTGAACGACGTGTCCGGGGCGCTCTGGCCGGTCGCCGCAGAGCTCGGGGCTGGCTGGGTGTCGATGCACCGGCGGGGGACACCGCGCACGATGCAGGCGCTCACCGAGTACGACGACGTCGTCGCCGAGGTCCACTCGTGCGTGCTCGAGGCGGCGGCCCGGGCGCGCGAGGCGGGCGTCGACGAGGTCTGGGTGGACCCCGGTATCGGATTTGCCAAGACCGCCGCGCACAACGTGGCGCTGCTGGCGTCCCTGCCCGAGCTCGCCGCGTCGGCGCGGGGCGCGGGTATGAAGGTGCTCGTCGGCACGAGCCGCAAGAGCTTTCTCGGCCGCTACGGCGCCCCCGCGCCCGATCGGCCGTTCGACGCGGACGACCGGCTCGATGCCTCCCTCGCCACGGCTGTGTGGGCCATGGCCGCGGGCGCGGGGATGCTGCGCGTCCACGACGTCGCCGAGACGGCGCGGGCGGCAACGCTGGTCGCCGGAAGCCCGTCATGAGGGGAAGCCCGTCATGACCGGAAGCCCGTCATGAGGGGAAAGTGGGCTGTCGGCATCCCGCCGCGCAACTTCACGTGGGTGATCCGCGACCATCTCGCACTGAGCGAGCGCCCGGGCGGCTTCGCCCCCAATCACCGCCGGGTCCGCCGCACCGAGGAGCTGATCTGGCTCCGTGGTCAGGGGTTCACCCGTATCGTCACCCTGCTCCCCTCCCAGCACAACCTCCATGCCTACGACGACGAGCATCTCGCGCACGCGCACTTCCCACTGCTCCCGGGAACCGATCCCCGACCGGCGCTCAGCGACTGCTACCACGCGCTCGACGCGGCGATCCGGTCGGGCGAGCGTGTCCTCGTGCACCGCGAGGAGCTGGGCGACAGGGTGACCGGCGTCGCCGCCGGGTTCCTCGTGTGGAGCGGGCGGGTCCCCTCCGAGCCCAAGGCCATCGCCCTGGTCGAGCATCTGATCGGTCATCAGATGGGGTCCGCGGGACGGGAGCTGGTCGTCGCCGCCGCGGCGCTCCCGCCGCGCCAGCCGGTGTGACCCCTCCGTCGCCGCCGGGGCGCGAGCAGAACGGCCGCGTCTCGACAGGGCGCGTCGCCACAGGGCGCGTCGAGATCAGAGACCTCCGGGCCTTCGGCATCCACGGGGTGCTGGCGCACGAGCGAACGCGCGCCCAGCCCTTCAGCGTCGACCTCGACGTGTGGTTCGACCTGTCCGCCGCCACCGTGTCGGACGCGCTGGCCGACACCGTCGACTACGGCGCCCTCGTGAAGACGGTCGCAGGTGTCGTGTCCGAGTCCTCGTACTCGCTCTTGGAGGCGCTCGCCGCCGCGATCTGCCAGCGCGTGCTCGCCGACGAGCCGCGTGCCGAACGTGTGGAGGTGGCCGTCCGCAAGATGCGGCCTCCCGTCGCCGTCGACGTAGGCTCCGTCGGGGTGCGCCTGGTCGATGTGCGCCGCCCCTGAGGTCCCCGGGACAAGGCGGCGTGCCTTCGTCGGCCTCGGCTCGAACCTCGGCGACCGGCGCGCCGAGCTCCAGCACGCGGTGGAGGCCCTGCGCGCGGCCGGGGACGTCCGGGCGGTGTCTCCCGTCTACGAGACCGAGCCCGTCGGCGGACCCGAGGGGCAGCCTGCCTACCTGAACGTCGTCGTCGAGCTGTGCACCGGCGACAGCCCGCGGGTCCTGCTCGAGCGCTGCCGCCGGGCCGAGGCCGCCGCACACCGGGTCCGCACGGTGCGGTTCGGGCCGCGCACGCTCGACGCCGACGTGCTCCTCGTGGGCGAGCTGCACGTCGACGAGCTCGATCTCGCCGTCCCCCACCCCAGGATGTGGGAGCGACGGTTCGTCCTCGCGCCGCTCTTCGATCTCGCCCCCGAGCTGGTCCCGCCTGACGCCCTCGAGCGGGCTGCAGGCGTGGTGCGACGGGTCGGTACACTCTGAGCATCATCGCGATCGCCGTAGGCGACCGGCACCCGGACAGAGGGGCTGGAACGCTGGAGGAGGAGTCGGTGCCGACCATCAGGA
>JBOGGB010000367.1:0-1742 GCA_050743605.1 Acidimicrobiales bacterium | reverse complement strand
CTCGGGAGCCCTCACGACACCCCGCCCTACGGCACTCCGGCAACGAGCCACTCCCTCGAGCCTTCCGGCATGGCCGGTCCCGTCGGCGGAGGGGACATCGACCCCGAAGCGCTCCTGGTCGGCAAGCACACGCTCTACGTTTGTGCGCCCGCGCACGACCAGCAGCGTCTCCGCCCGTTGTTCGCTGCACTAGTCGGACAGGTGCTCCACTCGGCGTTCGCCGCCTCGTCCCGGGCGGGCCGACCGCTGGACCCTCCGCTGCTCGTCGTGCTCGACGAGGCGGCGAACATCGCCCCGCTGAGGGAGCTCGACGGGCTCGCGGCGACCTGTGCAGGTCACGGCGTCCAGCTCGTCACGGTCTGGCAGGACCTGGCACAGGTGCGGGCGCGCTACGGAGAGCGGGCTGCCACCGTGGTCAACAACCACCGGGCGAAGCTCTTCCTGCCCGGCATCGCGGATCCGGGGACGCTCGACTTCGCGAGCCACCTCGCCGGCGACCAGGAGGTGGCGATGCCCTCGATCACCCACGGCGCGCGAGGCGAGAGGACGGTGACGACGTCGACGCAGGTCCGCCGTCTCCTGCCGCCGGACACCCTGCGACGGCTTCCGAGGGGCAGCGCGGTCCTGCTCTACGGCGCGCTGCCTCCCGCGCGGGTGCAGCTCAGGCCGTGGTTCTCCGACCCTGACCTCGCGGTGCGCGGCAAGGAGGGCATGCGGGCCGAAGGTCTGGCCACCTCCGAGCGCCGCACCAGTCGGCGAAGGCTCGGGTTCCGACGCGGGAGGAGACGCGGAGCGGGGTTACAGTCAGGAGCATGACGACCGGCGATGTGCCGGGGGCGCCGGACCAGCCCCGTACGCTCGCGTTCGACATCGGCGGCACCGGGCTCAAGGCGTCTGTGCTCGACGCCTCGGGAAACATGCTCGCTCCACGGGTCCGCATCGCCACGACGTACCCGCTCCCGCCCGAGGGGGTCGGCAGCCTGCTGACAAAGCTGGGGAAGCTCGTTGCGAAGCTGCCGGAGGCAGACCGTCTTTCCGCCGGCTTCCCAGGCATGGTCCGAAAGGGTGTCGTGCTCAGCGCTCCCCACTTCGTCACGAAGGACGGCCCGGGCTCAGACGTCGATCCTGTGCTCCAGGCCGCCTGGGATCGCTTCGATCTCGCCGCGGCACTGCGCACGATGTCGGGCAAGCCGACCCGGGTCGCCAACGACGCGGACGTGCAGGGACTGGCGGTGGTGACAGGGAAGGGGCTGGAGCTCGTGGTCACGCTCGGGACCGGGTTCGGCACCGCGCTCTTCCTGGACGGCTCGCTCATGCCGCACCTCGAGATCGCGCACCAGCCGTTCCGGAAGGGGGACACCTACAACGACCAGCTTGGCGAGCGGACCCGGAAGGAGGTCGGAGAGGAGCGGTGGAACCGGCGGGTCGCGAAGGCCGCCGCGAACCTGGACGCGCTGTTCTTCTTCGACCACCTCTTCATTGGTGGCGGCAATGCCCGTCGGATCGACCTCGAAGTGCTCGGAGACGTCGGCGACAGGGTGACGATCGTCGACAACTCCGCCGGGATCCTCGGCGGGATCAAGCTGTGGGAGGGCCACCACCTCGGGGTATGAGGTCATCGGCCGGAGCGCCCGATGCGGCGCGGGTAAGCTGAGACGCTCACACCGAGCCTGCGCTCGTAGCTCAACGGACTAGAGCATCTGACTACGGATCAGAAGGTTGGGGGTTCGAATCCCTCCGAG
>JBOGGB010000366.1:0-3408 GCA_050743605.1 Acidimicrobiales bacterium | reverse complement strand
CTGTTGGACCGGTGCAGGGCTCCGGTTCCACACGGTGACCGCGGCCCCTTGGCCGAGCAATCGCCTCGTCAGCGCGGATCCCATCTTTCCGAGCCCGACTACGCCGATGTTCACATGCCCTCGCATTCCCTCGTGCCGTCTTCGATGTCGAACGACCGCGTGACGGTGCGTCCGAGCATATGGGGAGGTGACCCTTCGCCTCAGGGGAGCCCCAGGCCACCCCAGACCGCCCGAGACCACCTCAGCCCACCCGAGCCCGCCGTCACCCAGCCGCCGCCCTAAATGGGTGTGCGCTGGCGGTATACAAGCCGTTGCGTGGAGCTTGACACATTGGGGGGCCGCGATCAGACTGACGTCCACATGAAGAAGAGATGACGCCGCCGCGAGGCAGCGGTCGAACAGGAGGGGGACAGTGGTGCGATCGATCCTGGGGCGCGGCCCGTTTTTCCGCGTGGCGGCGACCGTCATCGGAGCTGTGTGCGCGGTCGGCATGACCGCGACGCTCACCTCCGCAGCCGGAGCCGCCGGAGCAGCCAATGCGAGCGAACAGACGCTCCACATTGCCTACATGTCGTTCTCGGTCCAGAACAGCTACGACGCACCGATGCTTGCCGCAGCGCAGAAGCAGGCCAAGGCAAGTCACGCCGTCCTGACGGTCTTCAACGCGGCCACAACACCCACGAAGCAGTACAACGAGCTGCAGACAGTGATCTCGTCTCACGAGTACCAGGGGATCATCACGCAGCCGATCGAGAGCACGAACCTGATCAGCCTCGTGCGTGAGGCGATCGCCGACCACATTGCGGTCGCGAACATGGACCAGGAGCTCGGACCGAAGTTGACGACCGCCGCTCCTCAGGTGAAGGGCTTGGCCGCGAACGTGGTCTTCGTCCCGACCAAGATCGGCGGGAAGCTCGGCGTGCTCGTATCCGAGGCCTGCGCCAAGTTCAACCCGTGCAATATCGGCTACATGTGGGACATCAAGGACTCCTCCTTGGACTCCGCCATCCACGGGGCCTTCATGAAGCAGATCCAACGTCACAAGAACATCAAGATCGTGGCCACAGGGCAGTCGTACTTCACGCCCAGCAAGGGAGAAGTCGCGGCGGAGGACATGCTGACCGCCCACCCCACACTGAACCTGATCGTCGGATCGGACCAGGGCATGGAAGGCTCGACAATCGCGATCGCCGACGCTGGTAGGACGGGCAAGGTGATCCTCGTCGGCTACGGGGCAAGCGAGGCCGCGGTGAAGGGCGTCGAGAGCGGCAAGTGGTACGCATCGGTCGCGCAGCTTCCGGCGAGCGAGGGGCAGCTCGCGGTGAAGTACCTGGCCGAGTCCATCCGCACGCACAAGAAGTTCGGGGGGATCGACCCGGTGACAAAGGTCGCGCACAACGGGATCATGACGAAGGCCAACGCGGCGAGCTTCCATGCCCAGTGGCCCGGCTGATCTGGGCTCGCCGGACGACGCTCCTTCGAATGGCGCGACATCGCTCGCACACCGTGTCACCGACGGGTCCGCAGTGGGACCCGCCGGCGACACCGGTAGCTCCGAGGTACCCCACCTCGATCTGAGGGGGATCAGCAAGCACTTCGGTGCTACCAAGGCACTCGAAGACGTCTCGGTCCGACTGCGATCGGGCCGGGTGCATGTGCTGGTGGGAGAGAACGGCGCGGGCAAGTCGACTCTCGGCAAGATCGTCGCGGGCGTGCTCGCCCCGAATGAAGGCGAGCTGTTCCTGCGTGGCAAAGCCGTACGGTTCAGGAGCCCGCTCGATGCGCTTGCCCACGGCATCGCGAGCATCGCGCAGGAGCTCGCCCTCGTGCCCGAGCTCACGGTCGAGCAGAACGTGTTCCTCGGGACTGAGCCGCGTCGCGGCGGCTACGTTCGTCGACGGGAGCTCCGTCGGCGCTACGACGCGCTGTGCGAGGTGGCGGGCTTCGGGGTGCCGCCCACGACGGCCGTCGGCAGGCTTCGGGTGGCCGAGCAGCAGAAGGTGGAGATTCTTCGAGCCCTGGCCCGTGATGCCGAGCTCCTGGTGCTCGACGAGCCGAGCGCCTCCCTGGGCCGCGATGACGTCGCGAAGCTGCGCGCGCTCATCCCGACGCTACGGACCCGAGGCATGACCATCGTGCTGGTCTCGCACTTCCTCGACGAGGTCCTGGAGATGGCCGACGACGTGTCGATCCTGCGCGACGGGAGGCTGGTGCGCACCGGGCCTGGGGCTGAGGAGACCGAGGAAACGCTCGTCGAGGCCATGCTGGGAAGGATCCTCGACCAGTCGCTTCCCGAGCGCCGCCCGCCGCCCGCCGACGCTCCGGCGGTGCTGTCCGTCAGGGACCTTCGAGCCCACGGTGTGAACGGGGTGAGCTTCGACGTGCGCGCCGGCGAGATCGTCGCGCTCGCCGGTCTCGTGGGGGCGGGGCGGACCGAGGTGGCCCAGGCCATTGTCGGGACGCGCCGGGCAGAGTCCGGTGGGGTGACGATCGCGGGGTCGGGCCTCGAGCGGCGGACCCCGCGACGATCGCTCTCCCGGGGTCTCGCCATGATCCCCGAGTCGCGCAAGGAGCAGGGCCTCGTGCTCGACCGGTCCGTCCGGGAGAACGCCGCCTTGTCCGTCCTCCCGATCCTGAGCCGGCTCGGTTACGTGCGCCGGGGGCTCGAACGGCGTGAAGTCGCCGGCGTCCTGAAAAGGCTGGACGTGCGAACCAGCAGTCCCGAGGCAGGGACGAGGACCCTCTCGGGAGGCAACCAGCAGAAGCTCCTGTTCGCACGTGTGATCCTTTCCTCCCCGCTGGTCCTGGTCGCCGACGAGCCGACCCGAGGGGTCGACGTGGGCGCTCGGAGGTCCATCCACGAGCTGCTGATCGGCCTCGCCGCCGAGGGCAAGGGAGTCCTGCTCATCTCCTCGGACACCGAAGAGGTGCTGGCCGTCGCCCACCGCATCCTGGTGATGCAGGGAGGTCGCATTGTCGCTGAGCTGGACGGGGAGTCGGCGACCGAGGAGGAGCTCGTCGGCGCCGCGTTGGTCGAGCGCGAGAGGCCCGCGTCGTGAGGTCCGCGGTCGAAAAGCCCCTCCTTCCACTCGAGCCGGCTCCGATGGGTGACGGCTCGAGACGGTCCGGTGCCCTGGCAGCTCGCGGGCTGACCGGCTTGCGCGAGAGCGGGATTCTTCTCCCGTTCATCGCGCTCTTCATCGTGCTCTCGGTTACGAGCAGTCACTTCTTCACCGGGACGAACCTGCTGAACGTGGGGGACCAGCAGGCGTCCACCCTCGTCGCGGCCGCCGGGGAGACCCTCGTGCTCGTGACCGGCGGACTGGACCTGTCGATCGGCGCCATCTACGTGCTCGCCGGTGTGACCGCCGCGCACTTCGCGCTCGTGACGAACCCGGCGTTCGCCAT
>JBOGGB010000365.1:0-2625 GCA_050743605.1 Acidimicrobiales bacterium | reverse complement strand
GTCGTCCCGTGACCGCGAGCGGCCAACCCGAGGAGCTCCACCTCTGGCTGCTCCGCCACGCCAAGGCCATGCCCGAGCCCCCTTCCGGCGGCGACGACCACGAGAGGCGGCTCGCTCCGAGCGGGAGACGGGATGCCGCCGCGCTCGGACTCCGGCTCCGCGCGGGCGACCTGGTCCCCGGCGACGCCGCCGGCCCCGAGCTGGCGCTCGCGTCGAGCGCGGCGCGCACGGCCGAGACCGCGGGAGAGGTCGCTGCCGCGCTTGGGATCGCGGTGGACCTCAGGCACCGTCTCTACTATGGGTCGCCGGACGACGTGCTCGCCGAGCTGCGCACCCTCGACGACGGGGTGCGCGCCGTCATGGTCGTCGGGCACAATCCGGCGACCCACGAGCTCGCGTGCGAGCTCCTTGCGAGGGAAGATCGCAGCGGACGCGCACAGCTTCGCTCCTTTCCGACGTGCGCGGTCGCGCGGTTCGCTACCGGCGTCGCGCGCTGGCGCGACCTCTCCTACGGGTCTGCGGTGCTCGTAGGGTTCGCACGCCCCCCCTACGACTGACGCCTCGCTTCCTTTCGCCTCACTCCCATTCGATGGTCCCCGGAGGCTTGCTCGTCACGTCGAGGACCACGCGGTTCACCTCGGTCACCTCGTTGGTGATCCGGGTGGAGATGCGCTCGAGGACGTCGTAGGGCAGGCGCGCCCAGTCCGCGGTCATCGCGTCCTCGCTCGTCACGGGACGGAGCACGACCGCCTGCCCGTAGCTCCGGCCGTCGCCCTGGACCCCGACCGAGCGGACGTCAGGGAGGAGCACGACCGGGAACTGCCAGACGGAACGGTCGAGCCCCGCCGCGGTGAGCTCGTCGCGTGCGATGGCGTCGGCCTCGCGCAGTACCCGCAGGCGCTCCTCGGTCACCTCGCCCACGATCCTCACCGCGAGGCCCGGGCCCGGGAACGGGTGGCGCCACACGATGGTCTCGGGCAGTCCGAGCTCGAGCCCGAGCGCTCGCACCTCGTCCTTGAAGAGGTGGCGGAGCGGCTCGACGAGGGAGAAGTCGAGGTCGTCGGGGAGGCCGCCCACGTTGTGGTGGGACTTGATCGTCGATCCCCCGCCGCCACCTCGTGGGCCTCCGGACTCGACGACGTCGGGGTACAGCGTCCCTTGGACGAGGTGCTCGGGCCCTCCGCCCTCCGCCTCGATCTCTCGCGCCGCCTGCTCGAACGCGCGGATGAACTCACGGCCGATCACCTTGCGCTTCTCCTCGGGGTCGACCACCCCGCGCAGCGCGTCGAGGAAGCGCTCCCGCGCGTCGACCGTCTTCAGGCGGATGCCAGTGGCTGCGACGAAGTCGCGTTCCACCTGCTCGGTCTCGCCGAGCCGCAGGAGGCCGTGGTCCACGAACACGCAGGTGAGCCGGTCACCGATTGCGCGCTGGACCAGCGCCGCGGCGACTGCCGAGTCGACGCCCCCCGAGAGCCCGCAGATCGCCCGACCGTCGCCGATGGCGCGGCGCACCCCCTCGGCGGCCGCGTCGAGCACGCTGGCGGTCGTCCACGACGGCGCGATCCCCGCCGCGCGGTACAAGAACCGCTCGAGGACCTGCTGGCCATGGGCGGTGTGGTGGACCTCGGGGTGCCACTGCACCCCGCACAGCGTCCCGTCCGCCGTCTCGAACGCCGCGATCCGAGTGCCGTCCGACCACGCCGTGGGGCGCAGCCGGTCGGGGAGGGCGTCCACGGCGTCGCCATGGGACATCCACACCTCCTGGGAGGCCGGCTGCCCCTCGAAGAGCCGGGCCCGGGTGTCCACGGTCACCCTCGTGCGGCCGTACTCGCGCCGATCGGTGCCCGTGACGTCGCCGCCGAGCGCGGCGGCCATGGCGTGGAATCCGTAGCAGATGCCGAGCACCGGCACTCCCGCGCGGAGCAGGTCCGGGTCGACGGCCGGGGCGCCGGGATCGTAGATGCTGGACGGGCCGCCCGAGAGGATCACCGCGGCGGGGCGGCGCGCGAGGACCACCTTGGTGGGCGTGTCGTGGGAGACGATCTCGGAATAGACCCGAGCTTCCCGGACTCGGCGCGCGATGAGCTGCGCGTACTGGGCGCCGAAGTTCACGACGACGACTGGGCGATCCGGCCCCGTGCTCTCGTGCGTGGCGTCCGTCACCCGCGGAGTATCACACGCCGCGCAGGATGGCGGCGTCTCCCTGGCCGCCCCCGCCACACAGGCCGACGGCGGCGAGGCCGCCGCCCCTGCGGCGCAGCTCGTAGAGCGCCGTCAGCGCGAGGCGGGTCCCGGACATCCCGATCGGGTGGCCGAGCGCGATCGCTCCGCCGTTCACGTTCAGCCGCTCCTCGGCGATGCCGAGCTCGTCCGCGGATGCGAGCCCGACCGCGGCGAACGCCTCGTTGATCTCGAACAGCTCGACGTCGCCGATCCCGAGCCTCGCCCTGCCGAGGGCCCTTTCGATCGCGTGGGAAGGCTGGAGAAGGAGGCTCGGGTCCGGGCCGGCGACCTGCCCGTAGGAGACGAGCTCGCCAAGGGGAGTCGCGCCCAGCGCCTCGGACTTGGCTCTCGAGGCGACGACGACCGCCGCGGCGCCGTCGGAGATCTGCGTGGCGTTGCCCG
>JBOGGB010000364.1:0-4938 GCA_050743605.1 Acidimicrobiales bacterium | reverse complement strand
GGCCCAGGTCGCCCCGGTCATCATGTTGGTAGAAGACGCCCAGCACGCAGACGAGAGCCTGCTCGGGTTCTTCGAGCACCTCGTCGACTGGACGAGGGACCTTTCGATCTTCGTGCTCCTCTTCGCCCGGACGGGGAACGCCGCCATCGACTCGGGCTACGGCATGGGCCGCAACCGCTCGACGCTCTCCTTGGACCCCCTCGACGACGCGTCCATGACGACGCTCGTGAACTCCCTCGTCCCAGGGATGCCGACCGACGCCCGTGAGACCATCACCGCCCGGGCCCAGGGCATCCCCCTCTTCGCGGTGGAGACGGTGTGGTCCCTGATCGACCAAGGTGTGGTCCAGCCGGACGGCCCCGTCTACCGACTCACCGGTGACCTGGGCGCCTTCTCGGTCCCCGACTCCCTGCACTCCCTGTTGGCCGCGCGCCTCGACGCCCTGCCTCCCGGGGTGCGCGCCCTGACCACCGACGCGAGTGTCCTCGGCACGAGCTTTCCGAAAGAGGCCCTCATCGCCGTCTCGGGGAAAAGCGACGAGACCGTCGCCGCGGCACTCTCGGAGCTGGTCAAGCGTGACGTCCTCCATGTCCTCGCCGACCCCCTCTCACCAGAGCGCGGCTCCTACCGTTTCGGCCAGGAGATGCTCCGCCAGGTCGCCTACGAGACCCTGTCCAAGAGGGACCGCAAGTCCCGCCACCTCGCAGTTGCTGTCCATCTGCGCTCGACCTTCGTCAACGACGGCGAGGAGATCGCCGACGCCATCGCCCGCCACTACCTTGATGCCCTCGCCGCCAGACCCCAGGACATCGGCGCTGACGAGATAACCGCTCAGGCTCTCCACTTCCTGATCCGGGCTGCCGAGCGGGCGGAGCGCTCGGGGGCACTCGGACGCGCTACCGAGAGCTACGCCGAGGCAGCGATCGTTGCTCCCACCGACCAGGCATCGGCCCTCTTCGAGAAGGCAGCCCAGGCGAGCAGCGACGCTGGCGACTACGAGACGGCGATCGCCCACGCCGAGGCTGCACGGGAGGGCCACCTCGCCCTCGGCGACCGGCGCGGCGCGGCACGTGCCCAGTCCATTGAGGGAGCTGCGCTGCGACGTCTTGGGCGCCACGGCGCGGCGCGCAGCGCCCTCAGCGACGCGCTCGATGTCCTGAGAGAGGAACCGGATGCAGATACGGTCACTGCACTCGGGAACCTCGCCCATCTCGAAGCATTCAGCGGCAACCTCGACGAGGGTCGACGGCTCGTCACAGAGGCACTCGCCCTCGCTCAGGCGCTCGGGATGGAGGCAGGGGACCTCGGCCCCCTTTTCATCGCGAGCGGCCTCGCCGCATCTCATTCCGGTCGGCTCGTCGAGGCAGCTCGCGACTACCGGGAGGCCGCCCGTCTCGCTGAAGCTGCGGGGGACTACGGGACGCTCGGCCGCGCGCAGCTCAATCTCGCCGACGTGCTCGCCCGGAGTGATTCGCAGGCCGCCGCCGAGGCGGCCCGTTCGGCCGTCGCCCACTCACGGCGCACGGGCCGGCGAACCTTTCTCGCCTCCGCCGTGTTCAATCTTTCGATCGCGCTGATGGAGCTCGGCGACTGGGACGAGGCGGCGACCGTGTTCCATGACGCGCTCGAGGTCGACCACCTCGATCACGAGAACGTCCACTGTGTAGCCGGCTGGCTGGCGGGGCTGCGAGGAGACAGGGAGGGCGCCGCAGGCGCCCAGGCGTCCGTGCCCCGCAAGCGCCAGAGCGAGAGCCCGCAGGACCAGGCCGAGGTGGGCGTGCTCGATGCCCTTACGGCTCTGTGCGCAGGGGATGTGGCCGGCGCGCTCGATCAGGCCATGGGCGTGCTCGACCAGGCCGACGCCGTGGGGATCAGCTCCGATACCCAACGCTGGGCCTGGCCGCTTGCCGCTCGCGCCGCCCGGAGTCTCGGTGAGACGACGACCCTCGGCGCCCTCCTCGCCGTGCTCGACGCCCACCCGATAGGCCACCTACCCGCGATCCTGCGAGCCGAGCGCGAGCTCGTCACTTCCCTCGTCGCATCCGACGCCGAGCGCGAGGACCGCTCAAGCATTGCTGCGGTTGCCGACGCGCTCGGCTTGCTTCGTGAGGTCGGGAATCCCTACCAGTTGGCCCACGGGCTCATCGACTACGCAGGGGTCCTGGTGCGCGTGGGTGAGGAGGGGGCGGACGCGGCACTCGCTGAGGCCAAAGACATTGCCGAGCGGCTGGGCTGCCCCCCGCTCATTGCCCGGGCCGCTTCTGTTGGCGTGATGCCGGCACGCGTTGACGCGTCGAGCTGACACAGCAGCGAGAGCTTGTCGCTCGGCGCGGCCGCACTGGGAAGCTCTGGCCGGCACAGCTCTCACAGCTCGCACAGCCGGCACAGCTGAGTCAATTGGTGGAAACGCGACGACGCTGCCCACGACCCCGCGACGACTCCGCCCACCGTCTGCGCCGTACGAGGGCAGCCGACGGGGCCGGTAACCTCGGCGAATGCCCCCCTCAGTAGGGCCGACGCGCACGACCAGTCCCAGCACGCTCGACCCGAGACGGTGGTGGATCCTCGCGCTCTGCGGTCTCGGTCAGCTCATGGTTGTCCTGGACCTCACCGTCGTGAACATCGCGCTGCCCAAGGCGCAGATCGCGCTCCACTTCTCCAACGACGACCGGCAGTGGGTCATCACCGCGTACGCGCTCGCGTTCGGGAGCTTGCTGCTCCTCGGCGGCCGCCTGTCCGACCGTATCGGGCGCAAGCGGACCTTCGTGATCGGCATGACGGGGTTCGCCCTGGCCTCTGCGGTGGGTGGCGCGGCGCAGAGCTTCGGGATGCTCGCCGGTGCTCGGGCCGTCCAGGGAGTCTTCGCCGCGCTCTTGTCCCCGGCCACGCTGTCGCTGCTCACCACGACGTTCCCCCGACCCCCCGAGCGGGGAAAGGCGTTCGGCATCTTCTCTGCCATCGCCGGGTCAGGGAGCGCGGTGGGCCTCCTCCTGGGTGGCGCCCTGACCACCTACATGAGCTGGCGCTGGTGCTTGTACGTGAACGACGTCATCGCCGTCGCCGGGCTGATCGGCGCGACGGTCCTCCTCGGAAAGGCTGAGAGCGACCCTCGTGTGCACATCGACGATCCCGGGATCCTTCTCGCCATCGCCGGGCTGGTCAGCCTCGTGTTCGGGTTCTCCGAGGCTGCACTCGACGGCTGGGGTGCCGTCGCATGCGTCGCGCCCTTGGTCGCGTCTGGTGTGCTGCTCGTCGCGTTCGTGCTCGCCGAGCGACGGGCCGCGCACCCGATGCTTCCGTTCGACGTCCTGCTCGATCGCAACCGCGGCGCGTCTTACCTGTTGATCCTGCTGCTGGCGATCGGGATGTTCGGCGTGTTCCTCTTCCTCGTCTACTACCTCGAGGTGATCGCGAGGTACAGCGCCGTGCGCGCCGGCATCGCGTTCATCCCTCTCACGGTGTGCGTCGTGGTGGGCTCGGTGCTCACCAACACGCGATTGTTGCCACGGTTCGGGCCGAGGGCCTTGGTGGTCGTAGCCTCGCTCTTCGCGGTGGGGGGCATGCTCTACTTCGCGCAGCTCACGCTCGCGTCCTCCTTCTGGAGCGTGATCTTCCCGGCCGAGCTGATCTTCGGGGCCCCGTTGGGCTGCATGTTCGGCATCTGTTTCAACATGGCCACCGCGGGAACGGGACCGGGCACCGCAGGCGTCGCGTCGGCATTGGTGACCACGGGCCAGCAGGTGGGGGGCTCGGTCGGGACTTCACTGCTGAACACCATCGCCACCAGCGCGGCAGGGACCTACCTCGTGACGCACGCCAGCGCCGCGTACCTCACCCGGCATGCCGGTGCGATCACCACGACCGAAGTGTGGCGGGCCGCCCAGGTGCACTCCTACGACGTGGCCTTCTATGTCGGGGCAGGCATCATCTTCTTGGCCGGGCTCGGCGCGGCGATCATCTATCCGGCGGGCAGGCGCCGCGCGCCGGCCGGTGCGCACGCGGTCGCGCGCCCTGCATCGGCGTGAACCTCGACGGCCGGCCGGTGGAGCACCGCGTGAACGGGCCGTGCGCGCACGGTGCCGGGGATCGCTCCCCCGTCGGGGGCCGCGGGCCCCGGAGCGGCGCCGGTCACCTCGGCGTCGATGATCAGGCTGTAGCCCTCCTCGTCTGAAGTCGCCGGCGCCGCGAGGCCGTCCGCGGGAGGCGAGAGGAGCACCACCTGGCTGCGGGCGGTGGCGTTGCGGATCGAAGTCCCGCCTGCGGGCACGACCAGATCCTCGCCCGACCACTCCAGCGTCGACGCGACGCAGTGCGCTCGACCGTCCTCACCGATCGTGACGAGGTAGGCCCTGTTGGAACGACGGGCGAGCTCGACTGCGAGCTCGTCGAGGGGGACGGGGATGCTCACGGGGTAGAGCGTAGGACTCGGCGACGGTCCTGTGCGCCGATCGCCTCGAGCGCGCTGACCGTCAGGTCGGAGAGCGTGGCGATCACCATGTCAGCCTGTGCGAGCAGCTCATCAGGTGGCCGGAAGTGGGGGTTCGGCAGGACGACGAGGTGCATCAGTGCCGCGGCGGCGGCGCGGATGCCGTTCGCCGAGTCCTCGACGGCTGCGCAGCGTTCTGGCGCAGCACCGAGCGCACGGGCCGCCGCCAGGTACACGTCGGGGGACGGCTTCCCGTGGGCCACCTCTTCGGAGGACACGACCGCGTCGAAGCACGCGTGGAGCCCCGACCGGTCGAGCACCTCCTCGATGACCACGCGGTTCGACGACGAGGCGAGCGCGAGGGGCCAGCGCGCAGCCAAGCGGCTAACTGCGTCGAGTGCGCCGGGGAGGAGTGGAAGGTCGTGCTCGTACCGGGCGAGCAGGTCGGCGAGGACGAGATCGACGATCCGGCTCTCCGCAAGGGGCAATCCGAGCTGGTCGCGCAGGTACCG
>JBOGGB010000363.1:0-7133 GCA_050743605.1 Acidimicrobiales bacterium | reverse complement strand
AGCGAGACCCGCTTGTACGCGTCCCAGGTGTAGAGCAGTCTCCCCGACTCGAGGTCGTACTCCTGGATCCCGAAGTCGTACAGCGTGCCGTCCTTGGCCCCGCCATACGCGGACAGGTCGACGTGCTTCAACACGCGGTACGAGGTCACCCACGCGTCATGACCAGAGATCGCGACGTCGTGCGGGCTGATGACCCAGCCATCCTTGCCGGCGAGCTTGGCGACCGTGCGGTAGTGCTGGTCGACGACGACGACCGTGCCGGTGACGGTGGCACCCGTGTTGGTGACGACCCCCTGCCACCAGCTCAGTACCTGCTTCCCTTCGTAGGTCTGTTGCTTCAGGTCCAGGGCCACGACGTCGGTCGGAAGAGCTTTGAACCAGACAGGTTGGAGGCTGCTGTTCAGGATCAAGGGGCCGCTCTGGCCCTCCATGGGGCCGGGCAAGTCGACGTTGGGGAAATTGGCCACGAGGAAGTCGCCTTTGGCGAGCTTCCCGCGCGCGCTCTTGCGGTCGCTCTTCAGCTTCGGGGGGTGCAGTGTCGGCACCGACAGGAAGCTCCATGCGTCCTTCGTCGTGTAGGCCCCGATCGGCGTGGACGCCGCGCCGCTCGTCGCCGGGGAGAGTGCGAGGAGCACTCCGCTGCCTGCCATCGCCAGCGCAGCGACGACCGCTCCGGACCGGAACCACGTCCTTCTCCGCTTCGTGCTCACATCCATGTCGAACCCCTGCTCCATTCGTCGTCACTGTCCACGGCTTGTGCGCCGAGTCCACCCGTCCACGGCTTCCACTCTTCGGGTCATCTCCTCTCCACCCGCGAGGTCGCGAGCACGTGGCCGGACCTGGCGAGCGCGCGTACCGCCACGAAGTGCACGTCCGAGGGAGCCGAGATGTCGATAGCGGTCTCGAAGCCGGAACGTGCGGCGGCGCCCAACCCGGAAAGGGTCTCGCGCGTGGAACCTCCGACGACCGACCAGCGCGCCACCTCGGTTGCCCCGTTCCAGCTGGCGTAGACCCGCAGTGCGTTCCCCCCACGTCGCCCGACGGCGATCGCCGGAGGCTCGGAAGGCGAACCCGTCCACGGGAGCCGGAAGGCGCGGTAGGACGTGCCTTTCTCGAGGTGACCGTCCAGGATCGCCTTCGCCTCGTGGCGGTACTGGGTGAAGTAGGGCTGGGACCCCCAACCGACGAACGCGTCACCGTTCCCCATGAGCTGGACGCTTCCCTGACTGCCGGACAGGAGCAGCGTTCCGGGGTACGTGTAGGCGTGCACGAAGCCGGCGAGCTTCTTCTTCTCTGTGACGTGGAGCACCAGTCCTCGTGATTGCTTGGCTTGCGGAGGGGCCGATTCGTTGTCGAACATGCTGAGGACGTTGCCGGGATGCCACCGCGCGTGGTGCTGGAACGCGAAGTGGACGCCTGGGCCGAGGACGAAATCGCTCTTCTTCCCACCGAGCCGCCACAAGATTGTGCCGGTCGCGCGATCGATCTTGTAGATGGTCGAGGTCCACCTTCCCGAGACGAGGAGGTTGCCGTCGGGGAGGACATCGATGGAGTTCAGATGGACCGGTGTGAAGTAGCGCTGGGAGGCCGCGTACCCGCTGAAGGTCTCCGACAGGCTGATGTGGTCCGAGCTCCGCCACGTGAACACCACGTCGCCGGTCGCCATGTCGATCCCCTGGATCCACGCCTCGAGCATGCTGGCTTGCTCGGGTCCTCCGATGGCGGTCAGGTCTGCAGTGACCTCTTCGTAGGCGGTGAGATAGCCGATCCCGTCGGCCGCGACGACGAAGTCGTGGAAGTCGGTGTGCAGCCCGTCGGCCGCGGAGACCCGAGTCACCTCGCGGTACTGCGAGTCGAGCACGACCACCTCGCCGACGTTGCCGACTCCGGCAAAGGACGTTCCCTGCCACCAGGTGAGCACCGGTTCCCCCCGGTACCGCTGGACCTGGAGGTTCATCGCGTCGTTGGGCACCGGGCGGTACCAGACCGGCTCGCCCCGGCTGTCGACGATCATCGGGCCATCGCTGGTGAGGAAGACGTACCCGCCCGGCGATCCGGCTTCCGGGCCCCCGAGGTGCACCAATGGCGGGTGGAGATCCGGACGTGACCGATAGGTGGCGACGAGCGATGTTGCGGCCGCGCCTGCACGAGACGCGCCGGCCTCGGTGTCGAGCCCCGCCGTGTCGAGGGCCGCCGCGCCGAGGGTCGGTCCCAGCGTCGCGGCCCCGAGCGCGATGCCGCCGGCCACGAGCGCCTGGCGTCGGGTGAGCACGGTCCGGCGCGATGGGCGGTCGGTCTCGTGCCGACTCAGCACGGCGTCATCTGGGAGTCATCCCGAGGAGCGGCATCTGTCTCGCGCGGTTCAGTGGCCGTCCAGTCCACAATCCGAGACTTCGATACGCCTGGATGCGCCTCGGTCCGCCCGGATATCCTGCCGGGTCGGAGACGCGCGACGGCACGGGCCTGGCCTCGCTGCGTCGTAGACGACCGGCACGGCAGCTCTTCACCAGACCGACACCGTAGCGACACGTCCTGAGCCGGACCTGAAAGCGCCGTGGGAGGAACATAAGGCGGTGCCGCTCGGCGGGCCGAGGGGGCCTGTGGATTCGGCCGGGCCGACGCCGCCCAGGGTCACGGACGACCGGCACTATGGTGGCGGCATTCCCAGGTCGTGCCCCAGCATCGAGCGTCGCGCTCCGTACTGGCGACGACCCATCCGGAGGCTCCGATCTGCAACGGCGTGTGTGCTGACCGCGAGCGCGCTCGGCGCGGCAGCCTGCGGGTCCGCGGGTGCGGCGAACGTCGGTGCCGAGTCCGGTGCGAAGCACTCGAGCACCAGGGCGTCGGCTGTGCCTCATCCCGCCGCCAGGAGGGCGCCACCTCCCTTCGCTGCCACGGTGTCGGACGTGACGGCTGTGGAGCTGGGCCGCACGTGGCACGCGGGGTGTCCAGTGGGCCCGAGCCAGCTCAGGGTGGTCCGGATGATCTACTGGGGGTTCGACGGCAAGGCCCACATCGGCAGATTGGTCGTGAACCTCAAGGTCGTGCGTACAGTCTTGAAGGTCTTCTCGAGACTCTACTCAGCCCGCTTTCCTATCGAGGAAATGGTGCCCGAGTCGGCCTACGGGGGGAACGACAACGCGGCCGCCGCCGCAGACGACACGTCTGGCTTCAATTGCCGTGACGCGGTCGCCCCGGGACCGCCCAAGTGGTCGATCCACGCCTTCGGTGAAGCCATCGACGTGAACGACGTGCAGAATCCCTACATCGACGGGGCGACGGTCATCCCGCCGGCAGGTGTCGCGTACGAGCGTCGCACCGACGTGCGCCGGGGGATGGCGGTCCCGGGAGGCGTCTTGGTGGACGCGTTCAACGCCGTCGGATGGTACTGGGGCGGCCGGTGGTATGGCAGTCCCGACTACCAGCACTTCTCGCTGACAGGGGGATAGCCGCAGAGCACGCGGTTCGAGCCCCGCGTCGTCAGCGCCCGGACTGCGGAAGGAACTTGCCCGACGGCTCGATCAGGACCCTCCTCGCAGTGAAGGTTCCCTGGCTCACGGTTCCTGAGACCCGGACAGACATGCCGACGCAGACGTCGGCGAAGCTGGCCCCGGTCGTGGCGGTCGTGGAGCTCGGGGGGTTCGTGCGCGGCTCGATGAACTTGGTCGCCGTGGTCACGTGCGCGCCGAGGGACTTCGTCGTCCTCGGGTTCGTGAGCGCGAATGCGCCTGTCTTGCCGGCTGTGCCGCAGTGCCCGGTGATGGTCACGCCGCCGACAGACGTGACCGTGCCGGCGGCGAGCACGTGGCGTGCTCTCCACGTCGGCCGGTCCGACGAACGCCGCGCCGCCGCCGTGGCGCGCGTGCGATGTGGATGGTGTCCGCGGTGTGCGGGAGCCGACAGTGCACCGGCGACTGCGCCGCCGCCGGCGACCACGACAATGGCGGCGACGAAGATCGATGCCGCGCGCAAAGTCGAAACCGTCGTCGCGAGCACCGTTGCGAGCAGCGAGCGCGGATTGCCGAGCATCGCGATCCACCTACGTGCTGCCTCCGCCACCGCCGGCTCCTTCCGGCTGTAGTGAAACGGTAATGCTGCCAGCCCCCGAGTGGCAATCGCACCTCCGTATGCCGAGGCATCGGGCAGGCAGTATGTTTGCGCCGGTGCAGCCCGGGATGCCTCCTCCGAGCGCCTCTCTTCAACCCTGGCGAACGTCACGTTCGAAGCTCCTGGGACGGATGCTCCTCGGTGGGAGCGTGGTGGCATTGAGCCTTTGGCTGGCTGCGCCGGCAGAGGTGGCAGGCGCCGGGGCGAAGGCGACGGCGAGCACGTCGGCGTCGCGCCATCTGCCGTCGTCCCTGTCTCGCCATGGAGGCGAGTTCCTCTCGCCCTCTCGGAACATCAGCTGCGAGATCGACTGGCACGTCGCCGGGCTGTCCTCGGTCGCCTACTGCCAGACCTTCTCACCGCCGCGTTCGGTGACCATCTCGTCGTCGGGCAGGATCAAGAGGTGCTCGGGCACCCGCTGTGTGGGTAATCCTGCCGAGAACGCCGGGGTGCTCCCATACCTCACGTCGGCTGGAGCCGGGCCGTTCCTCTGCGCTTCACGCATCGACGGCGTCGCGTGCAGCTCCGCCGCCCATGCCTTTCTCATCTCGCGATCAGGTGTCGTCACCTACACAGTCCTGCCGCACACCACCCTGGAGCTCTACACGGACCCCGCAAACCATCCGACGCTGCCGAGCGCGACAGCCTACGGCTGGTTGCTGGCCGTCGACCGGGCTGGCGAGCACGCGGAGGTCGAGGTGGAGTGCGGGAAGGGCCCGCGTGGCAAACTCCCCGCGGACAGGTTGTGGACCGTCGATCTGGGCCGGGTCAAGTCCTTCGAGGTGGAGACCAACCCGGCCGACGAACGTGCTGGCTCTGTGGTCGAGGCCACCCGGCGCGGCTGGGTGGCCGGCGTGCGCGTCCACGGCTGGAACGGCTATATCGAGCTCAGAGGGGCAGACTCGCACATGACCGACGGACCGGGAACCTTCGACTGCTCGCGCTGAGGCGGAGCGCGCAGGCCGCGGCACCTGCGGGTGTTTCGTTCGAACGTGGCCTTGGTGAGACGCTTCGATCCCAGCACCCCCGGTCCAGCAGGGCCCGCGCCGAGCCGACCTGCCGGCCCAGCAGGCTGCGTTCATTCCTGTCCGGAGTTGTCCGGAGTTGTTCGAGAGACTTTTCGACGAGCCTGTTCCTCGTCAGCGTCGCCGCGAGGGGTACGAGACGGATACGGGACCAGCCCAACGGTCGTGCCTGAGCCTGGGCTCTGCGGCAGACGTCCGCCGGCCCATCGAAGGGGGGAGCGTGCGACGACATCCGCGGTGGACTGCTGCGGTGCTGACGCTCGTGGTCGCCGTCGCTTGCTTCACGGTGCCGACGCTGACCGCAGGGAGCGTGGAGGCGGGCGCGGGACATGCATCGCGCACCTCGACGGTTGCCGCAGCGTTGGCCGTTCCCGCCACGGCGAACATCTTCGGGGCTGGCCGCGCTGTGCCGCCGGATCCCGCAGGCACAGGCGGGGGGACCTCGCCGCCGACAATCTCGCTTCCGGCAGGCACCGCAGCGCTCGCCGTCGACGCAACCGGGGAAGTCACCTGCTGTAATAGCTCCGGCAGCCCGATGACCGGGCCGGCCGGGAACGGAGAGGGCTCGGAGATCTCGGCCCCCGGGAATGGGCTCTCGCCCTACGACGGTCAGGCCTTCGCGCTCGCCGGCGTCTTCCTCGGTCCGAACGCGCCGGCGGGAGCAGGTCCCGCGGCCTTCGTCATCGCGAAGCCCGACGAGAAGGTCCTCACGCCGGGCATCGCCCAGGTGTTCGAGGTCGGTACAGGTTCACACGGCTCGAACCCCCGGACCTTCGCCGTCCCCAAGGGGGCGACGCGGTTCTTCCTCGGGTTTGCCGACGCTTGGGGATTCAACGGAACAGCCGGCTACTACAGCGACAACGCCGGGGCGCTCCATGTGACGGTCTCTTCTACCAGCGATGCTGGTGCTGGGACGACGACTGCAATGTGTCGGCGCACGCGCATCCCCGACCCCGACCAACCTGTCCTCACGACGGCGAAGGTCGACAGCATCGTCCACGCCAAGGTGGATTTCACCGGTGAGACGACAAACGGGACGTCGGTGTGCGTGTGGTCCCGGACGATCCCCCACATCACCGCCGGGTCGAAGCCGGTGAACGGGACGCTCACATGGCAGGTGGCGGTCGACGGACCGCTTGCTTCCGAGTCCGCGGCGCAAAAGGCGTACGCGGCAGCGGCGAAGGGTGCGGCCGGTCCTGTCGTCGAGCACGACCTCGGCGACGAGGCCGAGCTCGTGGCTCGGACCACCGAGCCCCGGTTGCTCGTCCAGGCGGGGGACTACTTCTTACAGTTCGACTCGGTGAACCCGCCCGGCGAGACAGAGTCGGGGATCCTGAACGCGCTCGCCGACGCGGTCCTCACCCGGCTGAACCTGACACCGGCCAACTCCTCCCAGACCATCACTCGCAAGACCTGGTCGAAGGACTGGGCAGGTGCCTCGTTCTGTACGACCCACTACGACCAGCCCCACCTCGCGACGTTCCGGGGCGTCGCCTCCTGCGGCGTGATCTACGTGCCAGGGGAGAGATCGAACCTGAAGGGTCCAACCTGCTATCCCGTAACCGCAAACCGTTCATGCGATGGGTCGAACGAGAAGGTGTTCAACTGGACAGGCTTCCAGTGCGTCGAATACGCACTGCGCTACTTCTACTACATGACGGGCACCTGGGCGAAAGGCCTGGACGACAACGGCGACGACGTCGCGACAGAGCTCTACTACAAGTTCCACGTAGCAAACCATCAGCTCGGCCTCGTCCCGCTGACATCGGCGAAGCGGGCGAAGGGTCTGACAGTCGGGACGAGAACGTACGCCCCGTCTCTCGTCAACGGGGACATCATCAGCATGTGGTCCGGAACAGACGAGGCAGGCCACGTCGGCGTCGTCGAGAGCACGAAGCATCTCTCTGAAAAGGACGGCAAGTACTCCGGGCAGATCACAATCATCAACGAGAACGCCCAAGGCGGGATCACACCGATCATCGTCACCACAAACGTGCTCAG
>JBOGGB010000362.1:0-1714 GCA_050743605.1 Acidimicrobiales bacterium | reverse complement strand
CCTTCCGCCTCGCTCGACGGCTCGCGCTGCTCGCCGGCGCCACCCTCGCCATGAAGGGAAGAGAGACCGACCTCGGAGCTCGCGCGGCGGCCCGATGAGCGCTCCCCCACGGCTTCGCGTCGCGTTCTACACCGACTCGCCGGTGGTGGGCGGGGCGGAGAACGTCGCCCGGTCGCTGGTGGCCTCGCTCGGACCCCGGGTCGAGCCGATCGTCCTCGGAACCTCCACGGAGGTGGTGGCCCACATCTCGTCCGGGCGCGCCGGCACCGAGGCGAGGGTGCTCGGCAAGGTGGCGGGCCGCAGCGACCTGCGCACGGTCGCCGCCCACGCGGCCGAGTTGCGCGACCTCGGGGCCGACGTCGTCCAAGTCGACCGTCACCTGTGGTCGGGCCAGTACGGCGTCCTCGCCGCGTGGTGCGCCGGCGTGCCCGCGCTCTGCGTCGTGCACGGCGTCCTGCCCGCAGACTCACTCTCCCAGCGGGCGCTCACCATGGCGACGGCGCGCCTCGCCCGGCGGTACGTCGGGGTGTCGGACTACGTGAGCCGCCAGGTGTGCCGCCAGCTGCGCGTCCCTGCGGCCCGGGTCACCACCGTGCACAACGGTCTCGTGCACAACGGGCTCGTGCACGACGACCCCGTGCACGACGACCCCGTGCACGACGACGGCACCGCAGCGGCCGGCTCGGCGCGCGAGCCGGTCTCGGTCCTGTGCGTCGGGCGGCTCGCCTTCGAGAAGGGCTTCGACGTCCTGGTGCGGGCAATCGCCGCGCTGCCGGGCGCCGACGCCGTGGTGGTCGGCGACGGCGCGGAGCGCTCCAGGCTCGAAGCGCTCGCCTCGGAACTGGGTGTCGCGGGTCGTGTGCGCTTCGACGGATGGGTCGAGGGGTGGGCGGCGCGCTATCAGCCGGCGATCGTGGTCGTGCCGTCCCGCCACGAGGCGTTGAGCCTCGTCGCCCTCGAGGCGATGCGCGCCGGCCTCCCGGTCGTCGCGACCCGTGTGGGCGGTCTCCCCGAGGTCGTGGACGAGCCGGAGACGGGGGTCCTCGTCGAACCCGACGATGCCGCAGCTCTCGCCGGTGCGATCGGGGCGCTCCTTGGCGACGCGCCGCGCCGCACGCGCATGGGCGCAGCAGGCCGGGAGCGGGTGGCTGCACGCTTCGACCACGGCGCCATGGTCGCCGCCTACGAGGGGCTCTACGCCAGCCTCGCCGGGCGCCCCGCCGCTCAAGCGGGCTCCAATCTTTCTCGACTCCTGCGCCACCCCCACGCACGCGCCCTGCTCTGATCCTCTGATCGGGCCGTGGCATCCCCCGCTGGGACCGCTGGTACGGAGATCGGTCAGCTGCGAGGGACCCTAAGAGCGCTGCGAGGTACCCTAAGGGCGTGGCAACCGCACCCGAAGTCGAGTTCGTCTTCGATCCAGACCCCGACGGCGGCTACCACGCCTACGCTCCCGGGCCTCCGGGCTTGCACACCGAAGGCGACACGCTCGACGAGGCGCTGGTAAACACCCACGAGGCGCTCGACCTCTACATCGAGGAGTGCCCCTCCACCGAGAGCTGAAGCGGGGCACGCTCGCTGGCATCCTTCGCGACTCCGGATTCGACGTCGGCGAGCTTCGCGAGCTGCTCTCATCGTGACAGCCAGTCATCTCGCCACGGCGGCCCCGGCGGGCCCGGTCCGGCTCGCGGCGACCCACGGCCAGGCGCCCCGC
>JBOGGB010000361.1:0-6788 GCA_050743605.1 Acidimicrobiales bacterium | reverse complement strand
GGCAAGCTCGGGATGGCCGTGTCGGCGGACCCGGAGACGGCTTCGGCCATGGGTGTGAGCGTTTCGCGGTACGCCGTCGTCGTCTTCGCCCTGGGCGGCTTGCTCGCAGGCATCGCCGGTGTCCTCGTCGGCCCGATCTCCTTCGCGAACCCTTACCTCGGTGAGACCTACGGCATCTACGGTTTCGTAGCGCTCATGATCGGTGGCATCGAGAGCCCCGCTGCGTCGATGGCCGGTGGACTCCTCCTGGGCGTGCTGGTGACGATTGCCGGCACCTACATCAACTCGCTCGCCTCCGACTGGTTCCCGTTCGTGGTCGTGGCCGTCGCGCTGCTGGTCGCTCCCAACGGGATCTTCGTGTCGGGCGGCGCGCTGCGCAGCGCGTTTATGAAGAAGCCCACTACTCCCGGCCCGCGAGCTCCAGCCGAGCCGGCACTGTGAGCAGCGTCGCCCTCAGGCAGCGGCTGCCTTCGGACGGGGGGAGCCGGGAGGTGGCGCGGACTGCCCGGCGAACGTTGTGGGCCCCTTCTCTGCTCGCCTACTTGGTGTGCATGTTTCTCCTCGCCCACAGCTCCCCGTACCACCAGGGGCTCCTCCTCGTGGCCGCGGCCTATGCGATGCTGGCGCTCAGCCTCGATCTCGTCGCAGGATCGGCCGGCCTGTACTCGCTCGGGCACGCTGGGCTCTTCGCGATCGGCGCCTACGGCACGGCGGTCCTAGCCGAGCGCGAGCACTGGAGCGTGTTCGCGGCCCTGCCCGTCGTGGTGGTCGCTGGGGCGATCGTCGGACTCCTGATCGGCGCGTTGTCGCTTCGGGTGAGCGGCCTCTACTTCGCCATCACGACGCTCATCTTCACCATCATCGTGACAGTGCTCGTCAGCAACATGACCATCACCGGCGGCTATCAGGGTCTCTCGAGCCCGACATTCCCTTCCTTCTCGCGCTCGGTCACCTCCGCCTTGGGGTCTTCGCTCACGTGGGCGGTGAGCGGCTGCCTCCTCCTTGCCATCGTGGTCGTCTGGAGCATCCGCAGCTCTGCGATGTACCCGGTATTGCTCGCGATCCGCGACTCGGAGCGGTTCGCGTCGTCGGCCGGCGTCCGGACGTCGGCCACGAAGATCCTGTTGTTCGGGCTCTCTGCAGCGATCGCGGGACTGGCCGGCTGGGCCTTCTGCTTCCTCGGGTTCATCACCCCGTCGCAATTCGACACCACGGCTTCCATCAACGTCCTCGTGATGGTCATCATCGGCGGCATGAACACTCGGCTCGGCCCCATCGTCGGGGCGGTCTTCGTGGGCCTCTTTCCCGTGGTCGTCTCGATCAACTCGCTGTGGCAAGAGGTCATCTACGGGGCCGTCTTCATCGCGGTGATCGTGTTCCTCCCCGAAGGGTTCGTCGGCGTCGTCTCGAGGGGCGGGCGGCTGCTCGTGTCCATGTGGCCGCGGATCCGCGGCCCGGGGGGGCGGACCGCCGGGCCCGGAACCGTTGCTCGCGCACCCGCAGGCTCTGTCGGGCCGGCGCCGGTGTCGATCGGGCCGGCCTTCCGACCCGGCATCCAGCTCGGCCCAGCCGCCGGTGCCGCCGACGGTCGACCCGCCGGTGCCCTCGACGCCTCCCTGGCGCTCGAGGCTCGAGGGATCTCGTTCAGCTACGCCCGCGGGGTCCGTGTGCTCGACGACGTCGACCTCGTGGTCCGTAGAGGCACGGTCCACGGCCTCATCGGCCCCAACGGCTCCGGAAAGAGCACCCTCGTCGACATCCTCTCCGGAGCGCTCTTCCCGGAGTCGGGGACGATCACGATCAACGGTCGCCGTGCCGAGCGCCTGCCCTCGTGGCGGCGCGTCGATCTCGGTCTCATGCGCAGCTTCCAGACGGCGATGATGGTGGACGAGCTGTCCACCCGTGACAACGTCTCCATCGGCCTCTACAACCGCTTCTCCCGCATCGGCCTCCGCTCACTCGCCTGGCCGATGATCCCGAGCGCCCGGCGGGACTCGCGTGCGATGGCGGCTGCGGCGGTGGAGACCCTCGACGCGGTCGGCGTGCGTGGCTCCTGGGCGCGGACCCGGGTCGCCGACGTGCCCCACGGCGTGGAACAGCTCACGCAGCTCGCTGCCGTGTGCGTGGGGCGTCCGTCGGTGGTGATCCTGGACGAGCCTCTCGCGGGGCTTTCCACCGAAGAGATCGCACAGGTGGAGTCGATCCTGCGCGACCTGGGGGCTGCGGGCGTCACGATCGTGGTCGTCGAGCATCAGACGCGGTTCATCTTCGACGTCTGCGAAGAGGTCACCGTCCTGGCCGCGGGACGAGTGGTGAAGTCCGGACCCGCAGCCGAGGTCCGGGTCGACACCAGGGTCCGCGAGGTCTACCTGGGCCAATGACCACCTACCCCCTCCACGCGCTGGAAGTCCAGTCACTCCGGGCCGGGTACGGCCGCTACGACGTCGTCCGCGACGTCTCCCTGCACGTGACGACGGGCGAGTCCGTGGCGTTGCTCGGTCCCAACGGTGCAGGGAAGACGACGGTCCTAAAGTCGATCATGGGGCTGCTGCGGCACCGCAGGGGCACCATCCGCATCGCGGGGACCGACGTGTCCCGCATGCCCGCGCATCGCGTCGCCACCGGGCTGGCGGCGCTCGTTCCCGAGGGCAGGCGGTTGTTCGCCAACTTGTCGGTGGAGGACAACCTGCGCGTGGGGGGCATGCGTCACCGCCACGACCCCGAACGCTTCGGGGCGTTGCTCGCCGACGTGTACGAGCTCTTCCCCGTGCTGCAGGTCCACCGGCGCCGTCCGGCCTCCGCGCTGAGCGGCGGGGAGCAGCAGATGGTCGCGATCGGCCGCATGATGATGAACGACCCCGTGCTGATGCTGTTGGACGAGCCTTCTCTCGGACTGGCTCCCCTCGCCATCCGAGACATGGTCAAGGCACTGCTCCGTCTGAAGGAGCGCGGGAGGTCCGTCCTCCTGGTGGAGCAGCGGGTGGACCTCGCCCTCCAGGTCTGCGACCGGGTGTACGTGCTGTCCGAGGGCGTGCTGGTCGACGAGAAGAAGACGAGCGACGTTGACGACGAGGGACGGACGCTTATCGATGCCTATCTCGGTTGAGCCGTGCAGCACACGAGCGAAGGGCCCTTGTAAGATTTGTATGACGATTGTAACCTTATGAAGTCGGTCCGACGATCAACTAGCGATTTACCTGCTGAGATGGGATCAGCACTCGGCTGGGTGTGAAGGGAGCTCTTGTATGGCAACTTCCAAGATCGACAGCGTGTGGTCGGTGAAGTATGGGGAGCGGGTCGTGCGGAAGAGCGCGGTGTTCCACGACTACACGCAGTACGGGCTGCCCGACGGCGACCTGGACATGGACTACAACTTCTGGCTCATCCGGTCCGGGGAGGACGTCGTCCTCATGGACACCGGCTACGACATCGCCGCGCGGGACTGGCTCGGCGAGATCAGCGTGACGCCCACCCCGGAGGGTCTCGCGCTCCTGGGCGTAGACCCGCTCGACGTCAAGATGGTCGTCGCCAGCCACTTCCATTACGACCACATCGGCTATCTGGGCCTCTTTGAGCGCGCAGAGGTCGTCGCGGGAGCGCGCGAGCTCGAGTACTGGTTCGCCAAACGCGACGCCGGCACCCTGGAGGGCGAGTTCACGACCGAAGAGAACCTGGTGGCCGTGGAAAGGGCCGAGAAGGAGGGGAGGCTGCGCCTCGTCTCCGAGGAGACCGAGCCTTACCCAGGCATCACCGTCTACCAGGTGGGAGGTCATTGCCCGGGGGAGACGATCGCCAAGCTCGATACCGAGAAGGGCCCGCTCGTCCTGGCGAGCGACGCCGCCCACTTCTACGAGCAGCTCGAGCACGGGTGGCCGTTCTTCGCGTTCACCGACCTTGACCAGATGAAGGACGCGCTCAGGTTCATCAGCGACCTCGCCGAGAGGACGGGCGCCACGGTCGTCCCCGGCCACGACGGGCGCACGCGGCAGCGGTTCCCGGCGGCACCCGGCGGTGCCGGCAAGATCGCCACGGTGCTGGCCTGATCGTGTGCACTGCGACCACGTGCGACGGCGACCATGACGGCTTCCGATGACCGGCCGGACCCTTCCGTGACGTCGGCGGACGACCGCTACGAGGTCTTCATCGTCAAACACGGGACGCGCGCGGCCCTTCGCAGCGAGGTCTTCTTGAACTACTCCCTCTACGGGGAGCCCGACGGCCCGATCGGGATGGACTACTTCTTCTGGGTCCTTCGCAACGACGCGCGCACCGTCGTGGTCGACACGGGGTTCTCCCGCCATGGAGGCGACTCCCGGGGCAGGACGCGGCTCGCCGACGTCTCGGAGCTGCTCGGAGCACTCGGCGTCGACGTCGCGTCAGGGCCGCCCGTCGTGCTTACGCATGCGCACTACGACCATGCGGGCAACCTCGGCCTGTTCACGACGTCGCCGGTCGTGATGGCGGCCCAAGAGCTCGACTTCTGGAACAGCAGGCACGCGGCCCGAACGCTCTTCCACCACTCTGTCGACGACGCTGACCTCGCGCACCTCCAAAAGGTCCGCGCGGAAGACCGCCTAGAGCTCTTCGACGGGTCGTACACGGTCGCACCGGGCGTGGAGCTCCTCCGAGTGGGCGGGCACACGCCGGGCCAGACGGTGATCCTCGTGAAGACGGCGGACGGGACCGTGCTGCTGGCGAGCGACGCGGTGCACTACTACGAAGAGCTCGAGCGCGACATGCCGTTCAGCTCCGTTGCCGACCTAGTCGAGATGTACGCCGCGTTCGAGACGGTCCGGTCATTGCTCTCTTCCGGTGACGTCCGGCATCTCGTGACGGGGCACGATCCGGGGACCCTGGACCGGTTCGGCGCCGTGGAAGGCGCGCTGGCCGGGCTCGTCGCGACCATCGGGGCCCCTGGTGGCTGAGGGGCAGGGCATCCTCACGGGGAAGGTCGCCGTCGTTACTGGCGCGGCGAGCGGCCTGGGGCGGGCGTCGGCGCAACGTCTCGCCTCCGATGGCGCCCACGTGATCGCAGTGGACATCAGGCCCGAACCACTCGGGGAGCTCGTCGCCTCTCTCCCCGCCGGCTCGATCGCGGTGGCAGGGGACGTCGCCGAGCCTTCGACGGCCGAGAGGGCCGTCGAGTCGGGCGTGAAGACGTTCGGGCGGGTCGATCTGCACCTTCTGAACGCGGGCATCTTCGGCACGTTCACGCCGCTCCCCGATCTCGGGACCGACGAGCTCGACCGGGTGATGGCCGTCAACGTCCGGGGCGCGTTCCTGGGCCTGCGAGCGGCGTTCCGGCAGTTCCGAGCCCAGGGTGGCCCCGGGGCGGTGGTCCTGACGGCGTCGATCGCCAGCCTTCGAGGAAGCGCCGACCTCGTTGCCTACCAGGTCTCCAAGCACGCGGTCGTCGGGCTCGTCCACGCCGGGGCGATGTACGGGGGCCCGCTCGGCATCAGGGTCAACGGCGTCGCGCCGGGCATCGTGCCGACGGATCTGTTCGCCGACGCCGCGGAGGCGACCGGCGGGAAGAACGACATGGAGCGGCGGGCGTCGACGACGCCGCTGCGCCGCGCCGGGACCCCGGCCGAGATCGCAGGGGTGGTGACGTACCTCCTCGGGCCGGACTCGAGCTACGTCACCGGCCAGGTGCTCAGCGCCGACGGGGGTGCCACGATCGTGAGCACGGTCAGGCCGTCGGGCGGCGCAGGGAGGTGGGACCCGCTCGAGGTCGACCAGCACCTCTACACGGGCCATGACAGGACTGGGAACGAAGAGAAGGAGCCAGGAGCACTGTGACCTCGCGACCAGTGGGTTTCATCGGACTCGGCAACATGGGCGGGAGGATGACGCGCCGCCTCGTCGAGGGAGGCGTGGCCGTGACGGGGTACGACGTCAGGCCGGACGCTGCCGGCGCAGCCGGGGCGACGCCGGCCTCGTCGGTCCAGTCGGTCGTCGAGCAGTGCGACGTCGTGCTGCTCTCGCTCCCCGACAGCCAGGTCGTCGAGCCCGTGGTCCTGGGCCCGGGAGGCGTTCTGGAGACCTGCCGCGCGGGGCAGGTGGTCGTCGACCTGAGCACGGCCTCGCCCGAGTCGACCCGACGGATCCACGGGCTCATGGCGGAGCGAGGGGCGCACTACCTGGACGCCGGCATCTCGGGAGGAGCGGCGGCGGCCGACAAGGGAACCCTGACCCTCATGGTAGGGGGCGACCCCGCGGTGCTCGACGGGGTCCGGGAGACGCTCGACCTGTTCTCCGCGCGCATTTACCACCTCGGCGAGCCCGGAGCGGGCCACACGGCGAAGCTGCTCAACAACTTCTTGAACGCGGTCTCTCTGGCCGCCACCGCGGAGGTGATGGTCGCCGCCAGGAAGGCGGGCCTGGACCTGGCGTCGCTCCTCGACGTGATCAACAACAGCTCGGGCGTCAACTTCGCTTCGTTGAACCGGTTCCCCAGGATCATCACTGGCGACTACCTGGAGGGCGGCCTCACCAACGCCCTCATGATGAAGGACGTGGTGCTCTACTCGGATCTCGTGGGCAATCTCGGGGTGACCACGGTGAACGCCTCGGGGCCGCTGGCCAGCTTCGGCCTCGCGATCGCTCTCGGCTACGGGGACAGGATCAGCAACACGGTCGTCGACGCGCTCGGAGACGTGTCCGGAGGCGTCAGGCTGCAGGACACAGAGGGACGAGAGGAGTTGCGGTGATCTTCATCAAGCCCGCCAGCCAGGCGGGGCCGACCGTGCCCGCATCGACGTTCACCGGCATTGTCTTCCCCTACG
>JBOGGB010000360.1:0-4859 GCA_050743605.1 Acidimicrobiales bacterium | reverse complement strand
CCGACAGCCTTTGGTTCTCCTTGGTGGGCTTCCATCGCGTGTGGTCCACCATCCTGGCGGTCAAGGTCGGCCTTTTCGCGAGCTTCGGCGCTGCCTTCTTCGTCGTGCTCTGGCTGAACCTGGTGATGTGCGACCGGATCACGGCTCATTCGTCCTCTCCGGAATCCGGCGACGACCTCGTCCGGCGTTACCAGCAGATCGTACGGCCGTACGCAGGCCGCGTGTACGCAGGTTTGGCACTGGCGGTCGCGCTGATCGCCGCGGCCACGACCATCGGCCAGTGGGACAACTGGCTGCTCTTCTCGCACGCAGTTGCGTTTCCCGGCAAGGACCCGCAGTTCGGGATGAACGACGGGTTCTTCGTCTTCCGGCTCCCGTTCCTCCAGTTCCTCGTGGACTGGGTGCTCGCCTCACTCATCGTCATCCTCCTCCTGACGGCGCTGTTCCACTACCTGAACGGCGGGATCCGGCCCCGCGGGACTCCGCGCGTGAACCCAGTGGTGAAGGTGCATCTCTCCGTCCTCCTCGCGCTGGTCGCGCTCACGAAAGCAGCGGGCTACGTGCTCTCGCGCTATAGCCTCGACCTTTCCACGAACGGGTACGTGGAAGGAGCTGGTTACACCGACGTGCACGCGCGGCTGCCCGCGTTGGACCTGCTCTTCTTCGTCTCGCTGTTCGCCACCGTCATCCTCCTCTACAACATCCGACGGCAGGGCTGGACGCTGCCGGTGCTGGCGGTGGGATTATGGGCGTTCGTCGCCCTGGTGATCGGAGTCATCTACCCCGCTGTCCTGCAGGCCATCAATGTCAACCCTGCGCAGAGCAAGCTCGAGAGCCCGTACATCGCGCGCAACATCGCAGCTACCCGCTACGCCTACGGTCTGGACCGCGTAAAGGTGACGACATTCCCGGACAGCACAGTGGTTCCGAAGACAGTTGATCCGAATCTGACGACGCTCGGCAACATCCGTCTGTGGGATCCGAGCCCCACAATCTCACTCGCGGACTTCCGGACCAAGCAGGACATCGACGCCTACTACACCTTTCAGACCGTCCAGGTGGACCGGTATGCCTCGGGAGGGACGATCAAGCCCGCGATCGTCGGTGTGCGCCAGATCGACCCGACAAACCTTCCGTCGAAGAGCTGGGTGAACGAACACCTCCAATACACTCATGGCGAGGGCCTCGTGCTGGCAGAGGCGAACCAGGCCACCGCCAAGGGAAACCCGGTCTTCTCGATCAGCGACGTGCCGGCCAAGTCCACGTCGGGCTTTCCCAAGGTCAAGCAGCCGGCGATCTACTTCGGGGTGAACGATCCCGGCTACGTGATCGCCGACACCCGGCAGCCTGAGCTGGACGGTCAGCGTCGGACAGGTGCCAACGTAGAGGGCCACTACTCAGGCCGCGGCGGCGTGCGACTCAGTTCCTTCTTCACGCGCGCCGCCTTCGCCCTTCGGCTCGGCGATCTGAACCTGCTCCTCTCCAACTTGGTGACTGCCAAGTCGCAGATCATGTTCATCCGCGACGTTCGCACGATGGCCGAGACGGCGGCGCCCTTCCTCGGCTACGACTCCCAGCCATACCCGGTGATCGTCAAGGGTCACATCGACTGGGTGCTGAACGCGTACACCACGACGTCTAACTTCCCTTACTCTCAGAACGCCGACACGCAGAACTTGCCGACGACATCCGGACTTCCCCAGAGCTACAACTACGTGCGGAATTCGGTAGTCGTCGTGGTGAATGCGTACTCGGGGAAGATGACGTTCTACGCAATGGACCCTGAAGATCCGATCCTGCGAGCATATGAGTCGGCATTCCCCGGGATGTTCAAGACAAGTAGTACCGAAATGCCCGCGTCCATACGCGGTCAGCTCCGTTACGGGAACGATCTCTTCGCTACGCAGGCAGCCGTCTACGGCCGCTACCACATCACGTCGCCCTCCCAGTTCTACACGGCGAGCGACGCATGGATCGTATCCCCGACGACCGGTGTGGGACCGCCCACACAGACACTGAAGCAGGACTTTGTGGTCAGCCCGCAGGGCCAGGTCATCCGGGGCACATACCAGCCGATGACACCCGTCTACCAGGTCGAAGCAGAGCCCGGACAGGCCACACAGTCGTTCACCGTCACCGACGCGTACGTTCCGGCGGGCGGGGGAGGTATCGACACCCAACTGCTTCGTGCGTTGCTGGTGGGGAACTCGAACCCCGCACGGTTCGGCGAGCTCACTGTCTACGAGACGCCCCCCGGCAAGAGCAAGGTCGGGCCCATCCTGGTGGACAACGAGATCGAGGAGACACCGACAATCTCGAGCAAGATCACCCTGTTGAACAAGGACGGGTCCGAAGTGAGGCTCGGCAACATCCTCCCGGTGCTCGTCGGGCAATCGGTCCTCTACGTGCGCCCACTCTACGTCGAGTCCAAGACCCTCCAGCAGCCGCAGCTGAAGTACGTCATCGCGGTGCTCGGGCAGCAGGTGCGGATCGGGTCCACACTGGGCTCGGCTTTGAACTCCCTGCTCAATACGAACCTGAAGAGCACAGGTGGAGCGCTCACCACAACACCCACCTCGCGGACCGTCGGGCACCCATCGCCGTCTGGAGCGACGACATCGCTCCCTGTCGCGAAGGCGCGGGCGCTGCTCGTGAAGGCGACGGCCGATTTCGCCAAGGCCCAGGTCGACCTGAAGGAGGGCGATCTGGGTGCGTACCAGTCCGAAGTGGCGGCCGCGCAGGCCGCAACGTCGAAGGCCGATCGATATCTCGCGGGCAGCTCGGGATCTCCGTCGGGGTCAGGGACACCGGCGCACCCTCCGGCGCAGGAGAAGGCGAACGCCGCCGACCTGGAGCCGACTTCGGCGACAGGACTCGCCTCCTCGACGTCCTCGAGCCCCGCGGTGGATTCCGGACCGAAGCTCGGGGCGGTGTCCGGACTGAAGCCCGGGCCCTCCAGCCAGGCGGGGACGTCGGGCGGCACCGCGACGACGACCACGATCGACCCTGATGAGACCTGAGCCCTCGGCGCGGGGGGTACGGCCTGCGAGGAGGACCGCGATGGCGCGAGGATCTCGGTGATGGAGGCAGGCGAGCTCGGAGGTGGGACATGGGGCTGATGGACAAGGTGAAGACGCAGGCGGCGAGCGCGACGGCGATCGCGAAGGATGCGGCGCAGAAGGGTCAGGCGAAGCTCGATGCCATCCAGGCCAAGCGGGCCGCCGACGTCCTGCTGCGCGATCTCGGCGCCGTGGTCTACGGACAGCGCACCGGGCGGGCGGCGGCGAGCGCCGACGCCGATGCCGACCGGATCGTGGCGTCGCTCAAGTCCCACGAGGCCGAGCACGGGCCAATCGAGCTCGGAGCGGACGGAGAAGCAGGCTGACCAGGCTCCCGGGGCGGTGGCGACCTCGGGACAACGGCGGCGAGGTGGCGCCATCGGGAGCCGGCAAGGCATTACGGGCCGGTGATGGGTAGCGCCAGGGGGAGCCCGGCTGGTATCTTGCACCCTGCGCCGCGGGGTGGAGCAGTCTGGTAGCTCGTCGGGCTCATAACCCGAAGGTCGTGGGTTCAAATCCCACCCCCGCCACCAAGGAAAGTGCAGGTCAGGGCCGGTCTTGAGGGACCCGCCCTTCTGCTGCCTGGAGGCCCATCCCACGGATCATCCCACGGATCCTACGGGACGTGTCTACAATCTCGGTTCATGCGTGGGTCGAAGCGGCGGTTGCCGAACGGAGCCTGGGAGCTTCGGGTCGCCCTTGGCCGTGACCCGGTGACCGGCGAGTACCGGCGGCTGTCGAAGACTTTCCGTGGCACTGCCCGGCAAGCCGACGAGGAGCTCCGGGAGCTGATCGGCCGCCAGTCTCCGGACGCCAGCGGCGTCGGGGCCACGCTCGGCCAGCTCCTCGACCAGTGGCTGGCCGAGGGCGAGCGACTCGACCTCTCGCCGACCACGCTTCGGACCTACCGGGCCCAGATCGACCGTACGATCCGACCGCGGCTCGGCAGGTTGCCGCTCGTGTCGCTCACCTCCAAGCACCTCGACGACCTTTACCGGGCGTTGAAGGACGCCGGGCGGTCTCCGAAGACCGTCCGGAACTACCACGCCATCCTCTCGGCCGCTCTCCACCAGGCCGTCCGGTGGGGCTGGATCGGGACGAACGTCGCCGAGCGGGCGAAACCGCCACGGATCTCTCAGCGTCGCGTCGAGGCGCCCTCCATCGAGACGGTGCGTGCGGTCATCGAGGAGGCAGAGACCCGGGACCCGCGCCAAGCACCGCTCCTCGTGCTGGCGGCGCTGACCGGGATGCGCCGAGGCGAGCTGTGCGCCCTCCGGTGGTCCGATGTCGATCTCGAGCGCGGGGTGATCGACGTGTCCCGCTCCGTCGCCGTTGTCTCCGGTGGGATCACCGAGAAGGGGACGAAGACGCACCAGGCCCGTCGCGTCGCCCTCGATCCCGTTGGGGTGGGGTTGCTCACCCAGCACCGCGCAAGGGCGACCTCATGGGCGGAGCAAGCTGGCGGCAAGATCGCCGACGACGGCTTCGTCTTCTCGCCGTACGTCGACGGCTTGAAGCCCTTCCGTCCCGACAACGTGACGTCCTTCTTCGGACGAGTGCGCGATGCGGTAGGCGCTCTCGATGTGCGTCTCCATGATCTCAGGCACTTCACGGCGACGCAGTTGATCGGTGCAGGAGTCGACGTCCGGACGGTCGCGGGCCGGCTCGGACATGCGGATCCGTCGATGACGCTTCGCGTGTACAGCCACATGATCGAAGAACGAGAGCGCGCTGCGGCGGCAATCATGGGCTCCGTGATGGCGATCGTAAGTGCGCCTCGGTCTAGGACGGAATAACAGC
>JBOGGB010000359.1:0-15065 GCA_050743605.1 Acidimicrobiales bacterium | reverse complement strand
GAAACCGCCCACTCCGGCTGCACCCTCCCAGCTCGTCTCGACGCGCACCTGCGTCCGGCCGCCCTCGGGAGTCAAGGTGAACGTCGTGACGAGCGACGACCGGGTATCGCGCTCTTCGATGACTCGACCGGGCTCGGGCACCACGACGCGCATCCGGTACTCGCGGCTCCGACCCCCGGCAGTGAACGTGAAGCTCACCACGGTCCCTTCGCCTGTCCCGCCCTCTTCGACGCGGAAGTCCGCAAAGGCGGGAGGGAGGAACCGATGATGGTGCTCACGGAAGTCGCTGAGGCAGCCGAAGACGACGCCGGAGGGCGCATCCACGCTGCGGGCGGCGGAGGCAGTGACAGTGCGGTTCACGCGACCTGTGTAGCACCGGGCGGGCGTCCATGGGCAGTCGGTCGCACGTTCAGTGGGGCGTCCACGCGTCGCGGTCCGCGGTGAGGTGCTTCACGTGCGGGGGTAGTGCGCCTCGGACGACCTGGTCGAGCGTCACGCGCTCGAGCACCTCCCGAAGGCTTGCACGCACGGCGACCCACACCTCTTGGAGGTGCTCCGCCGATCCCTCGTACCGGGCCGCCTCGGGACGCAGTCCACGGACCTCGGCAAGGGGCCCGTCGAGCACGCGGATGACCTCTGCACAGGTGATCTCGGCGGGCGGGCGGGCGAGCCGGTAGCCGCCTTCGGCACCGCGCTGGCTCGCGACGAGGCCTCCGCGTCGCAGGTCGGCCAGGATGGCCCCGAGGAAGCGGGGGGGCAGGCCCTGGTCGTCGGCGAGCTCCTCGGTCGTCCGCGCCGTGCCGGCAGCCGCCAGGCTGAGGAGCGCGCGCAGCCCGTAATCGACCTTCGCAGGGATGTGCACCCCCTGAGTCTGCGCCAGGTGCGCGCCTCCGCGCCGTTCTTCGAAGTCGCATCCTCCTGCCGCGCCCTGTTGCATCACCCGGAGATTCTCCGTAGCATTGACAACTATTAGCCAGATCAGCGAGCAGCAGGACCCCATGGTCGACGCCGTGCTCACTGCGAGCCGCGTCCTCGTGGCGGTCGCGGCCCGATCCCTGGCCCACCTGGACGAAGCCGAGGACGTCACCCTCGCCCAGTACCGGTCGCTCGTCGTGCTGGCCTCCCGCGGCGCCCAGGGGATGGCGTCCCTCGCAGAGGCGCTCGGCGTCACCCCCCCAACGGCGTCGCGGCTGTGCGACCGGCTGGTCCGGAAGGGGCTCGTGCGGCGCCGGACCGACCGCAACGACCGTCGCTCGGTGCGCGTGGACCTCACCGAGTCGGGCCGGCACCTCGTCGAGGTGGTGACGGAGCGGCGCCGCCGGGAGATCGCCGATCTGCTGCAGGCAGTGCCTGCAGACGCCCGCCGATCCGTGGTGGCGGGCCTCCAGATGCTGGCCGACTCCGCCGGAGAGGTGCCCGAGCAGCACTGGAGCACCGGTTGGGACCTGTGACAGCCGGCGGCCTGCTCGGCGAGCTCGCGTGCTGAGCCCATGCCCAGCGGGCTGACCCCTCACCCGATCGGCCCCGGCGACCCGGTGGAGCCCGAGCTGGTGAGCTCGTCGCCGCCCGCCAGCACCATGCCCCCGGCCCCGGCGCCGTCACCGGTCGCCTTGCTCCACGGGAGAGCTGGCTGGCGACTCTTCGCGAGCTGGGCCGGGAGCCGGGTGAACCGGATGTCGTACTTCGTGCGGTGGCTGATCCTCGGCGCGGTGATCGGCACGGTCGCCGGCCTCGGCGCCGTCGTCTTCTACGAGGCGCTTCGGCTGTCGACCCAGTTCTTCCTCCAGGTCCTGGCGAACTACCGGATCCCCACTCCCGGAGGCGAGGGCGGCTTCCTGGGCTCGGCAAGCTACCTCCGGCCGTGGGCGATCCCCCTCGTGGTGGTCGCGGGTGGTCTCCTCGCCGGGTTCCTGATCTTCACGTGGGCACCCGAGGCCGAGGGCCACGGCACGGACGCGGCCATCGACGCGGTCCACCACAACCCGCGGGGCATCCGCCTGCGTGCGGTCATCGTCAAGATCGTGGCGTCGGCGATCACGATCGGGTCCGGGGGGTCGGGCGGGCGGGAAGGCCCGACCGCGCAGATCAGCGCAGGGTTCGGCTCGCTGCTCGCCCGCGTCCTCGACCTCTCGCCCGCGGACGGCCGCATCGCCGTGTCCGTGGGCATCGGGTCCGGCATCGGCGCGATCTTCAGCGCGCCACTCGGGGGTGCCGTCCTCGCCGCCGACGTCGTCTACCGGGAGGACTTCGAGTACGAGGCGCTCCTGCCGGGCGTGTTCGCGTCGATCATCGCCTACGCGATCTTCGGGGCGTTCTACGGCTACCACCCGCTCTTCGCGATGCCCTCGTACCACTTCGACCGACCGATCCAACTCCTGTGGTTCGCCGTCATCGGCGTGCTCGCAGGCGGCATCGGCCTCCTGTACTCGAAGGGCTTCTACCGCGTGGCCGACCTCTCGAGCCGCCTGCCGTTCTCCCGCAAGCTCCGCCCGGCGGTCGGCGCGCTCCTGGTGGGCCTCATCGCGCTCGGCATGCCCGAAGTGCTCGGCACCGGCTACGGATGGGTCCAGGAGTCCCTCTCCAGACAGTTGCTGCACACCCCGCTGTGGTTCGTCCTGCTGCTGCCGTTCGCACGCATCGCGACGACCGCCTTCTCGATCGGCACCGGGGGGTCGGGCGGGGTCTTCGGGCCGGGCATCGTGGTCGGTGCGTTCACGGGGCTCGCGTTCTGGCGGCTGTTCGAGCCCTTCGCTCCCGGCGTCGGCCACACACCGGCACCGTTCGTCGTGGTAGGCATGATGGCGGTCTTCGGCGGGATCTCACGCGCGCCGCTCGCGATCATGGTGATGGTCGCCGAGATGACGGGCAGCGTCGAGATCATCGCTCCGGCGTTGGTCGCGGTGGCGCTCTCCACCTTCATCGTCTCCAAGGCCGACGACAGCATGTACCGCTCACAGCTGCGCACCCGGGCGGACTCTGAGGCGAGCCGGCTCCAGTTCGGCCTTCCCCTCCTGAATCTCGTCCAGGTCGCCAATGCCGCGACGCTCCCGAAGGTCCTGCTGCGCGACGACGCACCGCTCCCGGAGGCGCTGGGCGAACTTCGCGCCGCCGGCGTCCCCGGTGCACCGGTCGTCGACGAGGGCGGGTGGTACCTCGGCACGGTCGACCTGCAGAAGGTGGTCCGTCTCCTCGAGCCGCCGGGCGTGACGGGACGTGCCGCAGAGGAGGGTGCCGTGCCCGAGGGTGCCGTGCCCGAGGGTGCCGTGCCCGCGCTCACCGTGGCCGCGGCCGTGGACAGGATGGCCACGAGCGTTCCAGACACCGCGCGCCTGAACGTCGCGCTGGAGGCGCTCCTGCAGGCCGGGGGGGAGTGGGTCACCGTGACGTCGGCGCGGCGCGTCGTCGGAGTCCTCTCGATCGGCGACGTCGTGCGGGGCTACCAGCACGCTCTGGCGGCGAGCGCCGGCCAGATCTCCGCGGTGTCTCCGAGCGCCGTGACGATCGAGGAGCGCGTCGGTGCGGACTCGCCCATCGCCGGGGTCCTGCTCAGGGCGGCGGGGCTGCCGCCAGGGTTCATCATCGTCTCCGTGCAGCGAGCCGAGCACATGCTGTTCGCGACGGGTTCCACCGCGCTCGAGCCGGGTGACCTCGTGAGTGCGCTCGCCAACCCCACGACCGTGGAGTCGGCCCGACGGATGATCCGCGGCACCGACGAGCCGAAGCCGCCCATGGTCGAGCGCGGCAGCCACATGGTGTGAGACGCTCGCTCTCGTGCGACTCCACCTCTCCGGCGACCGACGAGCGGACGGCCTCATCTCGACGGACCCGCTCGCGCTCCTGATCGGGATGGTCCTCGACCAGCAGATCACCATCGAGCAGGCCTTCCGCGGGCCCGCAGAGCTCGTCGACCGGCTCGGGCTCACGGTGCCGATCGACGCGCACGTGCTCGCCACGCTGGACCCGGAATCCCTCGCGGAAGCCTTCTCCCGCAGGCCCTCGATCCATCGCTTCCCGGCGTCGATGGCGGCGCGCGTCCAGGCGTTGTCCCGAGTCGTCGCCCAGGAGTACGGAGGAGACGCCGCGCGCATCTGGAAGGAGGCCTCGGACGGGCCGACGCTGCGCCGCCGGGTCGAAGCGCTTCCCGGCTTTGGCGCGCAGAAGGCCAGGATCTTCGTCGCGCTCTCGGGCAAGCAGCTGGGCGTCGCCCCGTCCGGCTGGCAAGAGGCCTCTGCCCCCTACGGCGAACCGGACAGCTTCCGCTCGATCGCGGACATCGTCGACGCCGAGAGCCTTGCCGAGGTGCGTCGGCGCAAGCGTGAGGCGAAGGCGGCGGGGATCGTCGCGGCGGCGAAGGGCACCACCAAGCCGTCGAGCGGGGCAGCGAAAAAGGCCGAGCGCACGGCCGCGCGCACTGCTCGGACCGACCCGACGCACGCTCTTCGAAGCGCGAGGTGAGCGGAAGGGAGGACAGACGCGGACCGCTCGCCGGTCGCCGCCTCTACCTGTGCACGCCCGACCGGCCCGACCTTGCACGGTTCGCCGCACGCTGCATCGCGGGAGGGGTCGACGTCGTCCAGCTGAGGGACAAGTCTCTCGACGCTCGGCCGCTGCTGCGCCGCGCCGCGCTCCTTCGGGGCGTCTGCTCTGACCTCGGCGTCCCGTTCGTCCTGAACGACCGGCCGGACCTGGCACTCGAGGCGGGCGCGGACGGCGTGCACGTCGGCCAGGACGACGCGCCACCCTCGCTCGCGCGCCGGATCCTCGGCCCCTTCGCGATCGTGGGGCTCTCGACCCACGCTCCCGAGGAGCTGGAGCGATCCGAGGTCGAACCGGTGGACTACATCTCGGCGGGCCCGATCGTCGAGACTCCCACCAAGCCTGGGCGGTCCGGCACCGGCGTGGGCTACGCGGCGCTCGCCGCCGCCCGTGCCGCGGCATCCCGCCGACCGGTCTTCGTGACCGGGGGCGTCACCCCGTCGACGGTGCCTGCGCTCGCGGCCGTGGGCGTCCGCCACTTCGTCGTCGTTCGCTGGCTCACGGGGGCGGGCGACCCCGAGGCTGCCGCGAGGGAGCTCCGCCGCGCCATAGACGAGGCACTCGACGCTGCTCCGGATCAGCGGTGACGCTCGATCCAGCCCAACGTCGTCGCCACGACCCGCGGATCTGCCCGGAGCCAGTGACCGGCGGCAGGCACGATCCGGAGGTCCACCGGACCTTCGGTCGCCGCGTCGGCGATCGCCCGCGCGGCGGCCACGGGCACCTCCGCGTCGTCCGACCCGTGGACGACGAGCAACGGACGGGCGCCAAGATGCGCGGCGGCGTCGAGCGGCGCGAGCGCGACGATCTCCTGCGTCCAGGCGTCGACGTCCTCGGGGAAGCCCGGCGTCGTGATGAGGCTGCTCGATCGGCACCGCTCGAGCACGTGCTCGGGGCGCGCGACCCATGCCGTGAGGTCCGCGGGCCCCGCGATCGACGCCACGCCGCGCACGCGCGGGTCCTGCACGGCGATCCGCAGCGCGATCGCCGCGCCGAAACCGAACCCGATCAGCCAGAGCCGCCCGTCCGATCCCGCCTCCTGCTCGGCCACGGCCGCGAGGTCCTCGAGCCACCCGTTGGCCGAGAAATTGCCGACGGACCCCCCCGTCCCTCGCAGCATCGGCACGACCACCCGGCAGGCGCACACCTCGGAGAGGCGGTCCGCAAGGGGCGGGTACCCGCGCCCGGCGTCGGCGCGGTCGGGCTCGCGCGCCAGCTCGTGGCAGAGCACCACGACGCCCCCCGGCGACTCTCCGGCGACTACGGGCGTGGCGTAGACCCGGACTGCTCCCGTCCCCCCTTGCACGACGCGCCAGTTGCCCGGCACGGCTAGATGCCGAGGCGCCGAGCCAGCAGCTCGCGGTGGTACGTGGGATCGCCGAAGAGCAGCTCGGAGGACTTGGCCCGCTTGAGGTACAGGTGGGCGTCGTGCTCCCAGGTGAACCCGATGCCCCCGTGGATCTGGATGTTCTCGGCCGCGGCGTGGAAGTACGTCCCCGAGCAGTACGACTTGGCGAGGCTGGCGGCAAGGAGGAGCTCGTCGGAGTCTTCGGCTGCCGCCCAGCCTGCGTAGTACGCCGCAGAGCGTGCGAACTCCACCTCGACCAACAGGTCGGCGCACTTGTGCTTGATGGCCTGGAAACTGCCGATCGGCCTCCCGAACTGCACCCGCGACTTGGCGTACTCGACCGCGCGATCGAGGCAGTGCTGGGCTCCTCCTACCTGCTCGGCGGCGAGCGCCACCGCGGCGAGCTGGAGCGTCTTGGCGATCCCGGCGCGCGCCCCGCCAGGCTCGCCCACCGGCGTCCCAGGCGTCCCGCCGAACTCGAGCCGTGCCTGCTTGCGGGTCTGGTCCAACGTCGGCAGCGGCGTGCGGGTGAGCCGTGGGGCATCACCTCGGACCGCGAACAGCCCGATCCCCTCGGTGGAGCGCGCCGCGACGAGAAGGAGTGTCGCCAGGTAGCCGTCGAGCACGAAGCTCTTGTGACCCTCGAGGACCCAACCGCCCCCGTCACCCTCGTCGACCTCGTCGCTTCGCCGGGCGACGAGGCCGATCCCGTCGAGATCCCAGCGTCCGGAGTCCTCGGTCACCGCGAGCGTCGCGATCGTCTCTCCCGAGACGATGCCAGGGAGCCAACGCCCCATCGCCTCTTCGTCTCCCGAGGTGATCAACGACTGGGCGCCGAGGACCGCCGAGGAGAGGAACGGCGCGCACAGGAGTGCCCCACCCATCTCCTCGAGGACGATCACGAGCTCGACGAAGCCGAACCCTGCGCCGCCGTGGCGCTCTGGGACCGCGAGAGACTGGAGGCCGAGCTGCTCGGCCATCTGCTTCCAGACCGCGGGGTCGTACCCCTCTGGGGTCGCCATCAGCCTGCGAACCTCGGGCTCGGGGGACTTGTCGGCGAGGAACCGGCGCACCGCGCCGCGGAGCTCCTCCTGCTCCTGGCTGAAGGCGAAGTCCACCGGCCCGTGGTCTACCACGTGTGCAAACCTGGGGGCATGACCGATGTCGAACGAATCTGGGAGGACGCGGCGTGCGAGCTCCACCGCACCGTCGTAGGCCCCATGGACAACAACGTGTACGTGCTGCGCTGCCGCAGCTCCGGCGACGCCATGCTCGTCGACGCGGCCAACGAGCACGAGCTGCTGCTCGATCTCTGCCGGCGTCTTGGCGTCCGCAGGGTGGTCGAGACCCACGGCCACTGGGACCACATCCAAGCGGTGCCGGCGGTGCGAGACGCCGGCTACTCGGTCGCGGTGACCGCGCAGGATGCGGGCATGCTCCCGTCCTACGACGAGCTGCTCGAGGACGACGCGGTGCTGGAGGTGGGGCAGCTCCGGGTCCGCACGATCGCCACGCCGGGGCACACTCCCGGATCGATCTGCTTTCACGTCGAGGGCACCCCGCTCCTTCTGACCGGAGACACCCTGTTCCCCGGCGGGCCGGGCAACACCGCGACTCCCGAGGGGGACTTCCCGGAGATCGTCCGCTCGATCGAGCGGCGGCTGTTCGCCCGCTTCGACGCCTCCACGCTGGTGCTCCCCGGGCACGGGGCGACGACGACGATCGGAGAGGAGTCCCCGCACCTCCAGGAGTGGATCGACCGGGGGTGGTGACCCCGAGGGAGACCGCCGGGGTTCACGCACTGCGGACCGGGTATTTCTCCTACGTCTGTGGTAGAAATCCGACCTCACCGGTAGACTTCGTCCGATGACCGTGCCGCTTCTCCAGATCGAAGGGCTCCGCGTCGCCGTGGGCGGGGAGCGCACCGGAGCCGGCACAGGGAGCACCGGAACCGGCACAGGGCGCACAGGAGTGGCTCGCGAGACGGATGTCGCCGGAGAGGAGATCCTCCGGGGGATCGACCTCGTGGTAGGGGCCGGGGAGGTCCACGCGCTCATGGGTCCGAACGGTGCGGGCAAGTCGACCCTCGCCGCCACCTTGCTGGGCCATCCCTCCTACAGGGTCGTCGACGGCGCCGTCCGGCTGAAGGGAGAGGACGTCACCCACTGGGCGACCGACGCCAGGGCGAAGGCCGGCCTGTTCCTCGCCTTCCAGTACCCCGAAGCGATCGACGGCGTATCGGTGGTGCAGTTCCTGCGCCAGGCCGTGTCGGCTCGACGCGGCGAGGAGATCTCGGTCCTCGAGGTGCGCCTGGCAATGACCGAATGGATGGAACGGCTGGGGATGGATCCCTCCTTCGGCGAGCGGTACCTGAACCAGGGCTTCTCGGGAGGAGAGAAGAAGCGCAACGAGATCCTCCAGATGGCCATGCTCGAACCGGAGCTCGCGGTGCTCGACGAGACCGACTCCGGTCTCGACATCGACACCCTTGGCGTGGTCGGCAGGGGCGTGCACACGGTGCGCGAGCTCCACCCGTCGCTCGGGGTGCTCGTCGTCACCCACTACCAGCGGCTGCTCGAGACGCTCGTGCCCGACCACGTCCACCTGCTCGTGGAGGGCAGGATCGTGGAGAGCGGTGGCCCCGAGCTCGCCGAGCGGATCGAACGCGACGGCTACGAGTCGTGGCGTCGCTGACCCCGTGGCCCCGGCGACTTCGATGAGCACCGCGACCTCCGCGCCCCTCGACGTCGAGACGGTGCGAAAGGACTTTCCCCTGCTCACGCGGACGGTACAGGGCAGGTCGATCGTCTACCTCGACACGGCATCGACCTCGCTCCAACCTCGCCAGGTGTTGGCGGCGATGGAGCAGTACTACGAGACGAGCCACGCGAACGTGCACCGGGGTGTCTACACGACCGCGGAAGAGGCGACCGCGCGGTACGAGGGCGCACGGATGTCCGTCGGACGGTTCATCGGCGCGCGTGATCCCGAGCGGGAGATCGTCTTCGTGAAGAACGCGACCGAGGCGCTGAACCTCGTGGCCAACTCGTGGGGAACGACGAACCTTCGTCCCGGCGACACCGTCCTCCTTACCGAGATGGAGCACCATGCGAACGTGGTGCCCTGGCTGATGCTCGCCGACCGGGCAGGGGTCGAGCTGCGCTACCTCGCCGTCGACCGCGATGGGCGGCTCGACCTGAGTGACCTCGAGCGGAAGCTCGAGGGCGTGAAGATCGTGGCGGTCTCGGCGATGTCCAACGTGCTCGGCACCATCCCCCCGGTCCGGGAGATCGCCGAGGCGGCGCACGCTGCTGGAGCACTCGTCGTGGCGGACGGCGCGCAGGCAGTGCCCCACTTCCCCGTCGACGTCCAGGCGCTCGGGATCGACTTCCTCGCGTTCTCCGCGCACAAGATGCACGGCCCAACCGGCATCGGCGCGCTCTGGGCACGTGCGGACCTCCTGGAGTCGATGCCGCCGTTCCTCGGAGGGGGCGGGATGATCCTCGACGTCCGTCTCGACCGGTTCGTGCCGGCCAAGCCTCCCCATCGCTTCGAGGCGGGGACGCCACCGATCGCGGAAGCGGTGGGGTTCGCCGCCGCGGTCGACTACCTGGAGGGACTGGGCAGGACGCGCGTGCGGGCCCACGAGGAGGAGCTTGCTGTCTACGCGCTCGACGCTCTCGCCGAGCGCCTCGGGGAGGACTGCAAGGTGTTCGGTCCCCCGGCAGGCCCCGATCGCGGTGGGGTGCTGTCGCTCGCCTACCGCGACATCCACCCGCACGACCTCGCACAGGTACTCGACCAGTACGGCGTCTGCGTCCGGCCGGGCCACCACTGTGCGAAGCCGCTCATGCGCGTGCTGGGAGTGACCGCCACCGCGCGGGCGTCGATCGGCCCGTACAACGACGAGCAGGACATCGACCGGCTGATCGAGGGCCTCATCGAGGCCGGGAGGCTCTTTTCGTGACGGACCTCGAAGACCTCTACCGCGAGATCATCCTCGACCATTACCGGTCGCCCCGGAACCGGGGCGAGCTCGAGTCGCCGCCGGCGCAACGCGTCGAAGGATTCAACCCGCTCTGCGGCGACGAGGTCGTCGTCACCGTGCTCGTCGAGGACGGCTGCGTGACGGACGTCCGGTTCGCCGGGAACGGCTGCTCGATCAGCCAGTCCTCCGCCTCGCTCATGTCCTCGGCGGTCAAGGGCAAGTCGGTGGACGAGGTGCGCGAGCTCATCCGCACGTTCAAGTCGATGATGTCGATCCACGAGGCGACCCTCGGCCCGGACGACGGCGACGGCGACGGTGACGGTGGCGGCGACGGGCACGGCGATGAGGACGGCGACCGACCGGGCTCCGGTAGCCACGCGGGCGCCGAGAGCAACGGCCTCACCGACGTCCGAGAGCTCGGCGAGCTCGCCGCCCTGCAGGGTGTCGTCAAGTTCCCGGTGCGCATCAAGTGCGCGACGCTCAGCTGGAACGCGCTCGCTCAGGGGCTCGACGAGGTCGAATCCGGCTGATCCTGCGCTGGCGGGCGGCTGACCTGGCGACGCTCGCTCAGGGCGCGCACGGGGTCGGGTCGAATGTCGGGGTCGTATCGGGCGCGACGATCGGCGCCGAAGCCGTACCCGCCTCTGCGCCGCCCGTCGCCCCGGCAGCTGGAGAGGCCGCTGCGGCCCCGGGGGCCGGAGGCGAGACGGTCGGCGGGAGCTCCGGCTCCAACGTGGTCCCGGGCGGCGGGTCACTCGGGCGCACGAGCTCGCCGCCGAAGATCTTCACGAGCAGCTCCTGGTCCGCGGGTTGCTCCACGAAGAGGACGTCTCCCCACGGTGTGACCGCCCCGATGCTGGCCGTCGGAAGGGTATAGGTGGCGATCGCGTCGGGTGTGAGCGAGTGGAAGTCCAACGCCAGCCGGAGCATGTCGTCGAGCGAGAACGTCTTGTCGACGACCACTCCCTGGGGGACGGAACCTAGGAAGGAGTTCAGCCTGAAGGGGTTCAGCTCCCGCTTGGCCGCGTCTACGAGCGCACGGAGGAAGGCGTCCTGCCGCTTGATCCGACCCAGGTCGCCGATCGGTGTGTCGATCCACTGCCCGTTGACCTCGTACTCGTAGTGGCGGCTTCGGGCGACCGAGAGCGCTTCGGTCCCGTCGAGCAAGTCGCATCCGGTGGTCGTCACGTCGAGACCGGACCAGGCGTCGCGCGCCGGGTAGCGGAAGTCCATGTGGACGCCGCCGAGCGCGTCGACCGCTCCCTTGAAGCCGGAGAAGTCCACCTCGACGACGTGGCTGATCGGGATCCCGAAGTTCTCCTCGATCGTCTCGACGAGAAGGCTCGGTCCGCTGTTGTACGACGCGTTGATCCGGTTGAACCGCCCGAACTGCGTGGCGTCCTCCCCCACCATCTGGGTCATCGTGTCCCTCGGGATGGAGAGGATGGTGATCCTCTTGGTAGCCGGCACCACGTGCCAGACCATCACCACATCGCTCCGCTGGCCGGTCACCTCTGTCGACGTCCCCACCCCTGTCGACGCCTTGGCGCCGAGCCTGGAGTCCGAGCCGACGACGAGCATGTTGAACGGCTGCCCGGAGGAGACTGGGCGGAGATCGGCGACCGCGACCTTCTCGACCTCCCCGTAGCGGTAGCGGGCATAGGCGTACAAGCCCCCAGCGACGAGGAGCAGGAGAGCGAGAACGGCGCAGAGGGACGTCACGATCTTGCGGCGGGTGCTCCAGCGTCTCCGGCCTCGACCATCGGATCCCTTGCGCCCGCGTCCCGCGTGCGCTCCCGACGTGCCCGTCCCCTCGTCGGCGATCGTGTCGCCGAGCGCGCGCAGCCGGTCGGCCCAGGCCGCATCGCCCGCGGCGACGCGATCTTCGCGGGCCTGCGCGGCGATCTTGTCACCCAAGGCTCGCAGTGCGCGGTCACGGTGGCCGGGCCTCTCGCCTCTTCGGCGGATCCCCATCGCCATGAGGCTACCCAGCGCCGACCGCTCCCCCGGGTCACCCAGAGGCGGGACCGGCATGCCCTTCTGCGCTGACGCGCAACCTCAGGCTGACGAGACCAGGCTCAGGCTGCTCCCGCTGCTCCGCCGCCAACCTCCTCGGCACCGTACGCGCGGTAGCCCGTGCGCTCCAGCTCCTCTGCAAGCTCGGGGCCGCCGCTCGCGACAAGCCTGCCGTCGACCAGCACGTGCACACGGTCGGCTCGCAGCTCGCGGAGCAACCGGTGGAAGTGGGTGACCGCCACCACGCCGAGCCCCCACTCCGAGGTGGCGCGCTCGATGCGCTGCGCGACGGTGCGCACCGCGTCGACGTCGAGGCCGGAGTCGATCTCGTCGAGCACGGCGAACTTCGGCCTCAGCACTCCCAGTTGGACGACCTCGTTCCGCTTCCGTTCGCCTCCCGAGAGGTCCACGTTCAGCGCGCGGCGGAGGAACCGCTGGTCCAGTCCCACCGCGTCGGCCTCGTCTCGCAGCCGCGCCGGGACCTCGGAGGTACCCGCGTGATCGGCGTCCCGGAGCGCTTCGGTCAGGGCAGCTTCGACAAGAACGCCCGGCACCTCGATCGGCTGCTGGAGCGCGAGGAAGAGCCCAGCCCGCGCGCGCCGCCACGGCGCCAGGTCCACGAGCTCCGTCCCGTCGATCCGGATGCTCCCCGAGGTGACGGTCGTGCCCGGCCGGCCCATCAGCGCGTGGGCGAGCGTGCTCTTCCCCGAGCCGTTCGGGCCCATGATCACGTGCACCTCGCCGCTGCTCACCTCGAGGTCGACGCCGCGGACGATCTCGCGGGACCCGGCAGAGGCGTGCAGGCCCTCCACCTCGAGCCGGCTCATCGTCTGCACCTGCCAGCGGTCCGCGCCGAAGATCCGCGTAGCGACGCGCTCACGGGAGCACCACCGCGACGTCGTCGCCGTCCAACTCGACCTGATAGGCGGGAACGCCCTTCGTCGCCGGCAGGGAGCACGCCTCGCCGGTCCTCAGGTCGAAGGTGCTCCCGTGGCGAGGGCACTCGATCTCGCGCTCGTCGGTCCACACTTCGCCCTCGGAGAGCGAGTAGTCCTCGTGGCTGCAGCGATCCCCGATGGCGTAGAAGTCGTCGTCGATCCTCACGACCGCGATGCGATGCTCGCCGACGTCGAAGCGACGCGCCTCTCCGCTCGCGAGCTCGTCACGGCGCAGCAGGACGACGCGCTCACCCATGTCGTTCACCCACGCCGCTCACCGGTTCCAGTTCGCTCATCACGCTCAACCGTTCCCGGCAGCCCCGGCAGCCCGGCCGCCGCACCCTCCAGCTCCACCGCTGTGAGATCCAGCTCGAGCGTGCCGGCGAGCCTGAGCCCCACCTCCCGGCGGAGCCGGGGAGCGAGCGCCGGCACCGGCGACCGCTGCACGATGTCGTCGAAGAAGCCGAGGACGATCAGCTGCTCGGCGCGCGCCGGCGGGATGCCCCGCGACTCGAGGTAGTAGCGCTGGTCCTCGTCCACGGGCCCGACGGTGGACGCGTGGCTGCACCGGACGTCGTTCTCCTGGATGTCGAGGTTCGGCACCGAGTCGGCGTGCGCACCGTCGCCGAGCACCAGGTTCTGGTTCGTCTGGAACGCGTTCGTGCGGATGGCGCCGCGCCTGACCCGGATCAGCCCGCTGTAGACCGAGCGCGAAGACCCCGCGACCGCGCCCTTGCACAGGAGGTCACTCGTCGTGTGCGGCGCGGCGTGGTCCTGCAGCGTGCGGACGTCGTGCACCTGGGTGCCGGTCCCGAGGTAGGCCGAGCGAAGCTCGGTGGTGGATCCTGGGCCATCGGCGAGCGCGTCGGTGCGCGAGCGGTCGTAGGCGCCACCGAGCCCGACCGTGAACGTGCGCAGCGTCGCGTCCCGCCCGGCGACCGCCGCAAGGCGCGAGAGGTGCCACGCGCCGGCACCGAGCACCTGGAGCGCGGCGTAGGAGAGCTGGGCGCCGTCCCCGGCGGACAGCTCGGTGACGGGGACCACGAGCCCCCGACCGCTCCCGGGCGCAGCCGCGACGATCTCCACGACCTGGGCGCTCGAGCCGGCGCCGAGCCGCACGACCGTCCGCGGGAAGCTCGCGGGCGAGACACCCTCCACGCCTCTCATACCCTCCGACGTCGCGTCGGCGCCGTCCGCGTCCAGCGGCTCGCCTGCCGTCGTGCACCAGTGGACGACGACGATCGGTGCGTCGAGGACCACCCGCGCGGGCACGTCTATCACCACCACGTCCCGGTGGAACGCATCGCTGAGGCGGACGAGTGCGTCACCGCCCTCGAGGACCCGGCCGAGGACGCCCTCCTCGTCCCCGAGCACGTCGAGGCCGCCGACGCGGACCTGCTCGGGCACGCCGGGGGTCTCCACGGCGATCGGGCGCCCGTCGACGGCGGTCACGAGCGCGCCACGCACGGGGAGGTCGGCGACCACGCCGTCGAGGAAGGCAGACCCGAGCGCGCCGAGCTCGGTCCCGTCACTGGGTGCGTACTCGTCGAGGCGAAGCTCGTCGATGGGGGTGTAGCGCCACACCTCCTCCTTCTCGGAAGGCATCGGCATGACGGCGAGCTCTTCGCTCGCGGCGGCCCTTCGCCTGCGCAGCCAGGCGGGACCCCCCAGCGCAGCCGACCGATCAGCGGTGAAGGTGCTCACGCCCGCCTCCGAGGTCCGTCGGCGGGCGTGGAGATCAGGTCGGTCATCGGCGTGCGCACGCGGGTAGGCATCGAGTCATGGGCGGGGCGAGCGGCAGTGTATCGGCGCACGGACCGACGCGGCACCCGGCGCAGCCCGACACCCGCGGCACCCTCCGCGGCACGGCACTAACTTGCCCTGGGTGCCGTCCTCGCCAGCATCGTCGCCGGCGTCGCCGGCGTCGCGCCGCGTCCTGGACGTCGAGCACGCTGGTGGGGTCGCGACGCTCTGGCTGGACCGTCCCGACGCCCGCAACGCACTCGGCCGCGCCTTCTTCGAGGAGCTGCCGGTGGTCATGGCCGAGCTGTCGGAGAAGCCCGCGGTGCACGCCATCGTCGTCGCCGCGCGAGGCCGGGACTTCAGCGTCGGTCTCGACCTGAAGGAGATGGGCGACGTCCTCGCCGCCGGTCCGGCCGGCGGCGAAGCGCGCGCCGCCGTCACCGCCTCGCACGCGGCCGTGGCCGCGGCCACCCGCCGCGTCCTCGTCGAGATGCAG
>JBOGGB010000358.1:0-1669 GCA_050743605.1 Acidimicrobiales bacterium | reverse complement strand
GAGCCCCTCCGCGGCCAGCACCCTCAGGGCTTTGGCAACCCACCTCGCGACGTTCGCGTCCAGTGCGGCTCGTGCCCAACTCGAACCGCAGCTGGCGCCCGCTCAACGCGGGCTCGAAACCCGACGCGCTCACGCCGAGGAGCCGGACTCCGGGAAGGACGTCGACCGCGTCCAACAGGGCGGTCGCGATCGCGGCGATCGCGCCGCCGGTGTCCACCGGGATCGGCAGCGTGTGGGAGCGAGTGGCGAGCGAGAAGTCCGGGAACTTGACCTTCACGGTCACCGTACGAGCCGCGCGATCGTCTCGGCGGAGCACGATCGCCACGGACTCGGACATCCTGCGCGCGTGAGCCGCGAGCGCTTCACGGTCGAAGACGTCCTCTCCGAACGTCTCCTCGTGGCCGACCGACTTGACCGGGCGGTGAGCCACCACTGGATCGGGATCGTCCCCCTTGCTGAGCGCGTGGAGATGCGCGCCCTGCGCGCGACCGAGCGCGCGCACGAGCGCCTGCACGGGCACCGCTGCGAGATCGGCCACGGTGCGCACACCGAGGCCGTGGAGCCGCTTCGCGGTGGCCGGACCCACCCCCCAGAGTCGCTCGACGGAGAGCGGGTGCAGGAAGTCGACCTCTTCTCCCGGCGAGACGACCACCACGCCGAGTCCGGGCAAGGTGCCCTCCCGGTGCGCTCGAGGCTTGGCGGCTCGCGATGCGAGCTTGGCGATCATCTTCGAGCGGCCCGCTCCGACCGAGCACGCGAGGAGTAGCTCGTCGCGCACGCGCTCGAGGATGGCTCGACCGATCTCGTACGGGGACCCGAGGAGCCGGACCGTGCCCTGTACGTCCAAGAACGCCTCGTCCAGGCCGACCGGCTCGACGAGCGGGGTGAAGGACTCGAGCACCTCGCGCAGGCGCGCGCTCGTCTCGGCATATCGCGAGAGGCGGCCGTCCAGGAAGACCGCTTGCGGGCACAGCTGGCGAGCCCTGAGCGCCGGCATCGCGGAGTGGACGCCGTATGCCCTCGCCTCGTAGGTGCACGACGCGACCACGCCCCTGCGCCCGCTCCCACCCACGATCACGGGCTTGCCCGCGAGCGACGGGTCGTCGAGCACCTCGACGGAGGCGAAGAACGAGTCCATGTCGACGTGGAGGACCGTCGGCGCAGCACGCCGGTGCCCGGTCGGCGGCCCGACACCTGGGCTGGAGGAGGTCTCAGCCACCGAGGCGGAGGCGACGGAAGCCCTCGGCGTGGCGCACACCTGCCCGTCGTCCCTCCTCTGCGGCCCGTCTGCGTACCGCCTCGGCGGCCCAATGCTGCTCGACGCCGAGGAACTGGCTGCGGTGGCACTCGACGGCGGCGGACTTCGCGTCGATCGTCTCCGAGACGTCGACCCAGATGTCCGGCTCCAGGGTCCCCGTCAGCAGGGCGAGCGACGCCTGGTGAGGAGGGCCGGCGTCGGGGTAGTAGTGCGGCAGTGCGGCTGACGGCGACAGCGCGTCGAGCAGTGCCCAGCCCGCGGCGCGGTGATCACGGTGATTGAAGTAGTCCTGCCCGAAGAACACCGCCGTCGGGTCGTGCCCGAGGACGACGTCGGGACGCAGCGTCATGATGCAGCGCACCAGCTCACCCCGGAGGCTAGCTCTCTCGCCGAGCTCGCCGTCGGCAGCAC
>JBOGGB010000357.1:0-1923 GCA_050743605.1 Acidimicrobiales bacterium | reverse complement strand
CCCGGAAACTGGCGGCCCGCGGCGAGCCGCGGCACCGCCGTCGCCGCGACGACGGCCTGACGACGCTCCAGCCGCTGCGCCCGTGCTCGGGTCCAGCGCGCGAGGTCCTGTCGGCCTTCACTCGTCTCCGTCGCCGGTGGCCGGCGGGGCTCCCCGACGGCGGAGCGAGCTCGGTACGCCGGGGTCTCCTCGCCTGCGTCGTCGTCTGTCTCATCGCCGGCATTGCCGACGGCCTGCCACAGGTGCGGCACCTGTCCCAACGCGGCTTCGAGCATTCCGGCGACCGTCGTCCGAGAGCCCCGAGGACGGTGGACGCTCACGACGAGATGGTTCTGCGCCCGCGTGAGCGCGACGTAGAGCAGTCGGAGCCGCTCGCGCTCCGCCACCCGCTGCTCGTCCTGGCGCGCCACCTCGTAGCCCGCGGTGCAGATCGTCCGTTGAACCGCGAGCTCGGTCCCGTCGCGGCCGAACAGCACGGTGGGCGCCGTGACTCCTCGCAACCCGGCGCCGAGGCCGGCGACGACGACGAACGGGAACTCCAAGCCCTTGGCGGCATGGATGGTCATGATCGAGACCGCGGGCGCGTCGGCCTCCGGCAGCACCACCTCGGTGACCTTCGCGTCCTCGTCGCGTTGGACATCCACCCACGCCAGGTACTGCCGCAGGGTCCCCGACGAGGTCTCGACGAACGCGCGCGCCTGGTCGGTCACGAAGCGCAAGCGGCGCCACTCCTCTCTCCACCGCCGGCCGTCCAGCGCCGCACCGAGCTGGCCCGTCTCTTCGACGACCTTCGCGACGAGCTCACTGACCCCGGTCCACGTGCGGGCCTCATGGAGCCGGTGCAGCCGCACGAGCCCGCCATTCACGGGGCCGTCCTCCGCGCTGCCGCGGGACTGCTCCGTGCGGTAGTCCCAGGTGCCCCCGCGCAGCCGGTGACGGAGCAGGTCGTCGTCCCCGCACGCGAAGCCCGGCGTGCGCAGCGCGGCAACCACCGATGCGGCGTCGGAGGGGTCGTCGATGGCGTGCAGCACGTGCAGCAGCTCCTGCACCTCGCGGGAGTCGTAGACGAGCGAGCTCGACTCCAGCCGGCAGTCGATGCCTGCTGCGTCGAGAGCTGACTCCAGCGCGGGAACCGGAGCCCGCGACGGGACGAGCACGGCGATGTCCTCGGGCTGGACGGCGCGCCCTTCGGCACCGACGGGCCAGCCCTCGTCCACCGCCCGCCTGAGGAGTGCGGCCACCTCCGCCGCTTCGACGCGGCGCGTGTCCCTTGCCAGGGCTTCGTGTTCGACCCCCGCGCCGAGGACGCTGACCGCGCGCGGGGGTCCCGGGTCGGTGGGCCGGGCGGCGACCGACGGGAGGTAAGCCGGCTGGACGCCGGCCTCGCCGTCCCCGACGATCCGCGCGAACACGCCGTTCACCCACTCGACGATCCCCGGCACCGAGCGGAAGTTCGTCACGAGCCGAGCCTCCTCCGAGGTCACCTGCTCCAGGGTGCGGAGGAACGTGCCCACGTCCGCCCGGCGAAAGGCGTAGATCGACTGCAGCGGGTCCCCGACGAAGAAGAGGGCGCCGGGCGTCGTCCGGAGCTCCCACCACGGCACCCGCCCGACCGGCTCGCCTGGCTCGGCGGCGATCATCGTCACGAGCTCGGCTTGGAGTGGGTCGGTGTCCTGGTACTCGTCGAGGAAGAGGTGCCGGTACTCGTCGCGTAGGGCCATGCGCACCCGCGGATGGTCCCGGACGAGCTCGCACGCCAGTACCAGGAGGTCGTGGAATTGGAGCCGGCCCTCGCGCTGGCGGCGGCGCGCCGAGCCGACAGCGAGCTCCCCGAGCGCCTCTCCCACGACCTCCACCGCCGCACCGACTGCGCTGCCGGCCGCCGACTGGCGTGCAGCCTCCGCCTCGTCGAGGAGCGCGACG
>JBOGGB010000356.1:0-2696 GCA_050743605.1 Acidimicrobiales bacterium | reverse complement strand
CTTCGCAGCCCGCGCGGACCTGCTCATGTTGCTCGCAAGGACCGATCCCGATCGCTCGAAGGGACACCGCGGGCTGTCCCTGTTCGTCGTCGACAAGGGCCCGACCACAGGCAAGGGCTTCCTGCTTCGCCAAGACGGGGCGGGGCGGGGCGGGAAGCTCGAGGGAAGACCGATCGACACGCTCGGCTACCGGGGCATGCACTCCTACGAGCTCGCGCTCGAGGACTGGCTCGTCCCCGAGGAGAACCTCGTCGGGGGCGACGAGGGCCTCGGGAGAGGCTTCTACTTCCAGATGCAGGGCTTCGAGAACGGACGGCTCCAGACCGCGGCGCGTGCGCTGGGGGTGATGCAGGCGGCCTACGAGGCTGCGTTCGCGTACGCGAGCGAGCGCAGGGCCTTCGGCACGCCCATCATCGACTACCAGCTCACCCGCGCGAAGCTCACCCGCATGGCCGTGCTGATCCAGGCCGCGCGCCAGTTCTCCTACGAGGTCGCTCGTTCGATGGCCAGAGGCGAGGGGACGCTCGAGGCATCGATGGCGAAGGCCTACGTATGCAAGGCCGCAGAATGGGTCACCCGCGAGGCGATGCAGGTCCACGGTGGCATGGGGTACGCAGAGGAGTACCCCGTGAGCCGGTACTTCGTCGACGCACGGGTGCTCTCGATCTTCGAAGGCGCCGACGAGACCCTCGCGTTGAAGGTGATCGCCAGGCGATTGGTGGAAGGGTCCACCTGACCCCCCGCCGCGCTCCTCGAGGTTCAGGTGGCCGAGCGCCGCAGGCCTGCGCGCCCACCACGGGAGACGAACTTCTGCGCCATCTTCCGGCTGGCCTCGTCGATCATCTCGTCTCCGAACATGACTGCGCCCATCCGGCTCTCCTCGGTCGCCGTGCGGTAGGCGTCGAGGATGTCCCACGCGCGATCGAACTGCTCCTGGGTGGGCGAGTACACCTCGTTCATGACGGCGGCCTGGTCGGGCGTGAGGGCCCACTTGCCGTCGTAGCCGAGCACCCGCGTACGCTGCGCGTACTCTCGCAGTCCCTCGAGGTCCCGGACGTACAGGTACGGGCCGTCGATCACCTGCAGACCGTGCGCCCGCCCGGCCATGAGGATCTTCGAGAACACGTAGTGGAAGTGGTCGCCGGGGTACTCGGGGACCGCCACCCCACCGGTGAGCACGGGCATCTCCATGGACGCGGCGAAGTCCGCCGGGCCGAAGATGACCGTCTCGAGGCGAGGTGAGGCGGCACAGATCTCTTCGACCGCGAGGAGTCCCCGGGTGGTCTCGATCTGCGCCTCGATGCCGACGTGACCGACTGTCAGGCCGGACCGCTTCTCGACCTGGGTGAGCAGGAGGTCCAGCGCGACGACCTCGGCGGCCGACTGGACCTTCGGGAGCATGACCTCGTCGAGACGCTCCCCCGCCTCGCCCACGACCTCGATCACGTCGCCATAGGTCCACTCGGTGTCCCAGGCGTTCACCCGCACGCAGAGGACCCGGTCGTCCCAGGAGAGGCTCCTGATCGCGTGGACGACCTTGCTCCGTGCGGCGACCTTCTCGGCAGGGGCGACGGAGTCCTCGAGGTCGAGGAACGTCATGTCGGCGGGCACCGTCGGCGCCTTCGCCAAGAACTTGTCGGTCGCGCCCGGGGTCGAAAGGCACGACCTGCGGGGGAGATCGCGCGATCGCTCGGACACGTCCACAGCTTGCCCGCTATGGCCGCGGAGAGGAAGTTCGGCGCAGCACTTCGGATCTGTGCCTCGGCTCATCTCACGGTGTGGAACCCTCGGAGCAGAACTTAATCGTCATTGCATCGCGCGTTTGCGGTAATGCTCTTTGACGCTTCTGTAACCTAAATACCGACCTTCACCAGGGAATATGGCAGTCATTTCCTACCTCCGGTGCGACCTGGGGGAAAAGATTGCTCTAAATTGAGTTGCCTGAGGCCGGTGTTTGGGTAAGAATCTCAGGCATTGTGACTGGCCGGGGGGAGGGTTCGCGCCTGCCGAAGCGTGGCCCGAGGCACCCGAGGCACCATCTCTCGAGACCGGTCCGGCTCCTTCGTCTGGCGCCCCTCCTGGGCCTCTTGGCCGTCGCCGCACCGGCGGTCTCCGCGACGACCGCAGGAGCGACAGGCCCGCTTTCGAGCGAGCAGGCGAAGGCGGCGGGGATCGAGACGCAGATCCAGCAGACCGGCCAGCAGATCGACGCCCTCGATCAGCGCTACGAGGCGGCGCTGGAGAAGAAGGCGTCCCTCGACGCTCGGATCGGGTCCACGCAGGCGCAGATCGACCGCTCGCTCGCCGGCGTCGCCAAGGACAAGGTGGTATTGCATCGCGAGGCGATCGAGGCGTACGTGTCCGGAGGCACGTCTGAGGAGGCCGACGCGCTCTTCTCGACGAGCGAGACGTCGGCGATGGACTCGACGGTGTACAGCCAGGTGGCCACCGGCGACCTGACCACCTCGGTGGCGGACCTCCACACGGCAGTCGGCCAGCTGGACACCCAGCGCCAGTCCCTGAAGGGCGAGGACGCGCAGGCCGCGCGGGCGGTCGCGACAGCGCGGGCCGCCGACGAGCAGGCTCGGACACTCGAGACGACGCAGGATGGCGCGCTTTCCGAGGTGAAGGGGCAGATCGCGTCCCTGATCGCCCAACAGCGGGCCGCCACCGAGGCGGCCGAGGCGGCTGTCGCC
>JBOGGB010000355.1:0-2183 GCA_050743605.1 Acidimicrobiales bacterium | reverse complement strand
GCACTGCGTCCTCGCCCACTTCGTCGACCGCCACCAGCTCGAGCCGGCCGTCGGGACGCTGCACCACCCCCCGCTCCCCGTCGGCGCCGAAGCGGATCGGTTCGCCGTGGAGCAACGGGATGAGCATCGACGCCCGGTTCTGGCGACTTGTGATCTCCTCGAAGGCCCCGTCGTTGAAGACGTTGCAGTTCTGGTAGACCTCCACGAACGCGGCGCCGTCGTGCGCGTGGGCGCGCCGGAAGGTCTCCTGCATGTGCTGGCGATCCATGTCGTGGGTGCGCGCGACGAAGCTCGCCTCCGCCCCCAGCGCGAGGCTGATCGGGTTGAAGGGCGTGTCGAGTGAGCCGAGCGGCGTCGACTTGGTGACCTTGGCCACCTCCGACGTCGGCGAGTACTGACCCTTGGTGAGGCCGTAGATCTGGTTGTTGAACATGAGGATCGTCATCCTCACGTTGCGGCGCAACGCGTGGATCAGGTGGTTGCCCCCGATCGACAGCGCGTCGCCGTCGCCGGTCACCACCCAGACGTCGAGATCGGGCCGGCTCGAGGCGAGACCGGTCGCGATCGCGGGCGCGCGCCCGTGGATCGAGTGCAGGCCGTACGTCGACATGTAGTAGGGGAAGCGCGCCGCGCACCCGATGCCCGAGAGGAAGACCGTGTTCTCCCGGCGCACGCCCAGGTCCGGGAGGAGCATCTGGACGGCGGCGAGCACCGAGTAGTCCCCGCAACCGGGGCACCAGCGGACCTCCTGGTCGCTCGTCCAGTCCTTCCTCGTCGTCGTAGGCACGGCCGTGGGCACAGCCGTAGGCACTGCCGTGGGCACAGCTGCGGTCGTCATGGCGCACCTCCGAGCAGCGACTCGATGGCGGACTCGATCTCGCTGGCGCGGAACGGGACGCCCTGCACCTTGGAGAAGGTCTGCGCGTCGACGAGGAACTGGGCTCGCACGAGCCGCGAGAGCTGGCCCAGGTTCATCTCGGGAACGAGCACGAGGCGGTAGCGCGCGAGCACCTCGCCCAGGTTCGAGGGGAAGGGGTGCATGTGGACCAGATGGGCGTGCGCGACCTTGTGCCCGCGGGCGCGCACGCGCCGCACCCCGGCGACGATCGCGCCGTACGTCGATCCCCAGCCGAGGACCAGCAGCTCGGCGTCGCCCGTCTCGTCGTCGACGGTGACCGCAGGGACGTCCCGGGCGATCCCGTCCACCTTCGCCGCTCGCAGGCGGACCATGCGCTCGTGGTTCGCGGGGTCGTAGGAGACGTTGCCCGAGCCGTCCGCCTTCTCGAGCCCTCCGATGCGGTGCTCGAGGCCGGGAACCACTGGCGGCGCCCAGGGCCGCGCGAGCGTCTCGGGGTCTCGGACATAGGGCCAGAAGGCCGCCGTGCCGTCCTCGCCGACGTGGTTCGTGTCGGTCGCGAACGCCGGGTCGATCGGGTCCAGCAGGTCCACGTCCGGGAGCAACCACGGCTCCGCCCCGTTCGCCAGGTAGCCGTCCGAGAGCAGGATCACCGGCGTGCGGTACTTCACGGCGATCCGGACGGCCTCGATCGCCGCCTCGAAGCAGTGTGACGGCGTCTTGGCCGCCACGATGGGCACCGGCGCCTCGCCGTGGCGCCCGTACATGGCAAGGAGGAGATCGGCCTGTTCGGTCTTGGTCGGCAGCCCGGTCGAGGGCCCGCCGCGCTGGATGTCGACCACCAAGAGCGGCAGCTCCAGGTTGACCGCGAGGCCGATCGCCTCCGACTTCAGGTCGATGCCGGGCCCGCTGGTCGTGGTGACGCCGAGCGCGCCGCCGAAGGCCGCGCCGATCGCCGCGCCCACGCCGGCGATCTCGTCCTCGGCCTGGAAGGTGCGCACGCCGTACTCCTTGCGGCGCGACAGCTCGTGGAGGATGTCGGAGGCTGGGGTGATCGGGTAGCTCCCGAGGAACAGCGGCAGGCCCGAGAGCCGGGCCGCGGCGATCAGCCCCCACGCGAGCGCCTGGTTCCCGCTGACCTGGGTGTACTCGCCCGGCGGGAACTGTGCCGGAAGGACCTCGTAGCTCGCCTCGAAGAGTTCGGCCGTCTCGCCGAAGTGGTAGCCGGCGCTGAGCGCCCTCCTGTTCGCCTCCGCGACGAGCGGCTTGTCGGCGAAGCGCTTCTCGATCCACTCGATCGTCGGATCGATCGGGCGCGTGTAGAGCC
>JBOGGB010000354.1:0-7638 GCA_050743605.1 Acidimicrobiales bacterium | reverse complement strand
GGCCGTCTTCTTCGCCTCCGAGGCACGCCTCGAGGCATTGGACGCCAACGGCGTCGACGCCGAGGTCGTCACGCCCATGCCCCCCCTCCTCGACTACAGCCTCCCGGGCGACGAGGGCCTCGAGCTCTCACGGAGGGTGAACGAGTTCGTGGTCGGGCTCTGCGGCGCCGACCCGGGCCGCCTCCTCGGCATGGGGATGGTGCCGCTCCAAGACGTCGATCTCGCCACCAAAGAGCTCGCCCAGCTGAAGGCGATGGGGCTCGTGGGCGTCGAGATCGCCTCCAACGCGAGTGGTCGGTCGCTCGGCGACGAGCACTTCTTCGGGTTCTTCGAGGAGGCAGAGCGCCTCAGCCTCCCGGTCTTCGTGCACGCACTGAACCCCACCTTCGGCGAGCGGCTGCCGCGCGCGGCGGGGCCGACCTTCTCCGTGATGACCGAGATCGCCGTCACCGCCGCCTCTGTCGTCACCGGTGGCCTCCCCGAGCGCTGCCCGGACCTGCGGCTCTGCTTCAGTCACGGGGCAGGCGGCTTTCCGTTGACGCTGCCGCGCGCCCACTGGTTCTGGGGCGGGACCTGGGACGAGCTGCCCCCCGAGCGCGAAACGGAGGGCCCCTCGCCCACCGAGGTCGCCCGGAAGTACTACTACGACTCCCTCGTCTTCGACCGCCGCGCCCTGCGCCTGCTGCTCGACCTGCTCGGTCACGACCGCCTGCTGGTGGGAACGGACTTCCCGGCGATGCCGAGGGAGCAGCCCATTGCGAAGACCCTGCGCTCGATGGACCTGCCCGCGGACGTCGTCGAGGACATCTGCTGGAACAACGCGTTCCGATTCCTCGGCATCGAGCCGCCCGAGGTGCAAGAGCGATGAAGGTTCGGGTCCTGCTCGAGCCGCGCTACGGCGCGACCTATGACCAGCTGGCCGCGATGGCGAGGACGGCCGAGGAGGCAGGCTTCGACGCCTTCTTCCGGTCGGACCACTACCTCGGGATCGATGCCGACGACACGAGCCTCGTGCCGACGGACTCGTGGACCACCATCGGGGGGTTGGCGCGCGAGACCAGAACCGTGCGCTTAGGGACGCTCATGACGGCGGCCACGTTCCGCCATCCCGGCCAACTCGCGGTCGTCGTGGCGACGGCGGACGCGATGAGCGGCGGCCGCGTCGAGCTCGGGATCGGGACCGGTTGGTACGAGCGGGAGCACCAGTACTTCGGGATCCCCTTCCCCTCGACCGGCGAGCGGTTCGACCGCCTGGAAGAAGCGCTCGCCATCGTCACCGGACTGTGGTCGACCCCTCAGGGGGAGCGGTTCAGCTTCGAGGGCCGGCACTGGCGCATCGACGGCTGCGCCAACTTCCCCCGCTCCGCGCAGCGTCCCCGGCCGAGGATCATCGTCGGAGGATCTGGCCCCACGCGCACGCCCCGGATCGCCGCGCGCTACGCCGACGAGTTCAACGCCGCGCTGTCCAGCTCGGACTCGGGTGTGATCGACAACTTCCGCCGGGTCTGCGAGGAGGTCGGGCGCGACCCCGCCACGGTGACCATCTCGACGGTCCTCCCCGTCTCCTGCGGGACCACCATCGAGGAGGCCGAGGCGCGTCGGGACCACCTCGGCGAAGCCGGGAGACGTCTGCTCTCCATCGGCGTCGTCGGCACCCCCGCCGATGTGATCGCCCGCGTCGAAGCGTCGAAGGCGCTCGGCGCCGAGGTCATCTACTTCCACGTGTACGACGGAGCGGACACCGAGCACCTTCGCCTGCTGGGGGCAGAGGTCGTGCCCGCGCTCGCCCAGCTCTGAGAGGACCAGGAAAGGAGATCCGATGGAGCAGTTCCTCTCCGGGAGGACCGCGCTCGTCACCGGCGCCGGGCCGAACATCGGCAGTGGGATCGCGCTGGCGCTCGCCGCCTATGGCGCGACGGTCGCCTGCAACGACGTCGACCTGGACAACGCGAAGGCCTGCGTGGCGCGCCTCGAACGTAACGGGCATCAAGGCATGGCACTCCAGGGCGACGTGACGGTCGAAGAGGAGGTCGTGGCCAACGTCCAGGCGGTGCTCGACGCCTACGGCAAGATCGACATCCTGGTCAACAATGCCGCGCTGCTCGGGGGCAAGGGTGTCCTCGACGAGACGTCAGAGAACTTCTCTCGAGCGATCCTGGTCAGCGGGCTCGGCACGTTTCTCTACACCAAGCACGTGGCGCGGTCCATGTGCGAGCGCCAGATCCGCGGCTCGATCGTGTGCATCTCGTCCTCGCACGGTTGGAGCGCGTCGCCCGGCGTGGCCGCTTACGCCTTCCACAAAGGCGGGATCAACAACTTCGTCCGAGCGGCGGCGATGGACCTCGCTCCCTACGGAATCCGGGTCAACGGCTACAGCCCGACCGCCCCGACCCCGGACAATCCCGATCTCCTCGCCAACGGTCCCCCGCCGCTCCTCTCGGGCAGAGGTGGCCGCCTCGGGGGCGGTGGTGGGGACGAGCCGTGGCGCCGGCCGACGCACTACAGCGGTGATCGCCCGCCGCTCGTGCCGATGGGGACGACGGGAACCCCTACCGACATCGGCCACTGCGTCGCCTGGCTCTGCTCGGACTACGCGCGGCTGATCACCGGCTGCGACCTCGTCGTGGACGGCGGTGCCCGGGCCAAGAACTTCTCGTACATGCCGGCACCTGGGAGCGAGCTGGCCGGGCCGCCCCCGGTCGTGCCGCTGGAGTAGAGCCTGGGGGCGGCTGATGGTGACGACCGGCGCATTCAAGACGTGAGCCGTGCCGAGCGCCCCGAGCGCGCGCCGTCCCAGGTCAATGGAGCAAGCTGGCAACCACGTTGATGATGAGCCCGATGATGACGGCGCCGAAGAGGTAGGAGATGAGGGCGTGGCGCAACGCGGTGCGCCTCATGGCCTTGGAGGTGAGATTGGTGTCGGAGACCTGGAACGTCATGCCAATGGTGAAAGCCAGATAGGCAAAGTCCGCGTAGTCCGGAGCGGACTTCTCGTTGAAGTCGACGCCGCCGTCGGGAACCTTGTAGTAGATCCGGGTGTAGCGCAGCGTGAAGATCGTGTGCACGACGCCCCAAGCGAGCACCACGCTGACCACGCCGATCGTCAGGAGGTACGCCTTCGTCCCTCCCGTGGCGTCGGCGGCCTTGGCCAAGATCAAACCGACGGACGCAAGGCTTGCGACGGCCGCCAGCAGCACCACGGAGTCGGCCACGGCTCGGCTCGGGTCCTCCCTGAGCGCGTGCTGCGCGCACTGGGCGGGGCTCATGGGGAGAACCGTCGCCCAGACCTTGGTGGCGAAGAGGATCGCCGCCCCGTCCCAGCCGAGGAGCGCTGCCGCTTGCCAGGGAAGGAAGGCGGCGGCGAACCCCCCTCCGGCGAGACCGACGGCAAGGGCGAGCAGCGCACGTCGTAGGGCGACGCCCCCGCTCGGGGACCGCAGGCCGCGTACGGTGGAGCTCGGCTTCCTCGACGTGCTCAATCGGACCTCAGCTCTCTCGCAGACGTCGCCCGGGACTGCCGGCTGTGCGTTCCGGGTCGAAGTGCCCGGGCGGACTACAGGGGTGGGGACGGCACACCGAGGGCGCGCGTCTGGAGGTCGATCCCGGCCTGCACCACCAGCGGCTCCTGCCCGCGGAGGGCCACGAGAGAAACCCCGACGTTCCAGTCGACCGGCAGCGAGACGACCGGCATCCCGGTCATGTCCCAGCGGGCGCTGAGCGCGATCAGCGGGTCACCGACTCCGCCGGCGTGCCCTCGGTCGTACCCTTCCCCCCGCGGCGGGGGGAGGAGGGGGAGCGTCGGCTCGCAGAGGAGGTCGACCTCGTTGGCAGCGAACCACTCCTCGTAGGCCGCCGCCGCCGCCGACCGCGCAAGCTGCGCGGAGAAGTACGCCCTGCCGTCGTCGAAAGCCTCCGACGCCTCGAGCAGCTGGGCGACGGCCGGCCGGTAACGGTCGCGGCGGCCGGCGAAGCGCGAGTGGTACTGCCACATCTCGGTGAGCAGCACGGCGTTCAGGTCCTCCCACGACAAGGGCAGGTGCGGCGCGGCGACGACGCGGGCGCCGAGCGCGACCAGCGCCCGGTGCGCGACCTCGAAGCCGGCGACGACCGCCGGGTCCCAGGGGAACTCGGCCTGGGGCTCACCGAGCGCGACCGTGCGCCCCTCGAGCGGCCGGTGCCCGTCGGTCGCCCGGAGCGGCAGCTGGCCGAGTGGCGCCGACGGCGGCATCAGCGCGGAGGTCTCGGGGACGGTCGCCATCGCCGACAGCAGCGCGGCAGCGTCGGCCACCGTGCGCGCCATCGGGCCGGCGTGGTCGAGGGAAGGTGCGAGGGGGACGATGCCCTCGAGCGAGACCCTCCCGTGGGTCGGCTTGATGGTGCTCGTGCCGCAGCACGCGCTCGGGATGCGCAGCGAGCCGCAAGTGTCGGTGCCCAGCGCCGCCGGCACCATCCTGGCAGCCAGCGCCGCCGCGCTGCCCCCCGAGGACCCTCCCGCCGACAGGGTCAGGTCGAAGGGGTTGCCCACCTGGTCCGTCGTGCCGCCGGCGGCGAACTCGTGGGTGTGGGTGTGCCCGAGGACGACCATGCCGTCCCTTCGCAGCCGCGCGACGACCGCGGCGTCCCGCGGCGCGGGCTCCTCGTCGAGGACGCGGCTCGAAGCCGTGAGCGGTCGACCGCCAAGTGCATAGATGTCCTTCAGCCCGAGTGGGATCCCGCACAACAGAGGTGCGTCCCCTCCCTCGGCCGCCAAGCGGCGATCGGCCTCCTCTGCCTCGGCACGAGCCTGCTCGGGATAGAGCCGCACCCACGCGTTCAGGGCGCTCGCCGCCCCGTCGAAGCTCGGTGGCCCGCCGTTGCCGGCTTCCACACGGGAGAGGCAGGCATCGACGAGCTCGAGCGAGCTGAGCCTCCGGGCCCGCAACGCGGCGGCCGCGTCGAGGACGCCGAGCTCGGCGGGATCGGCGGGATCGGCGCTCACCGCGCCGTCGGCCAGGCGTCCCACAGCCCCCTGGCGTCCTCGACCGTCGAGACGCTCAGGCTCGCGATGCGCGAGACGATCGGCTCCTCGAGCTCATCCTTCCAGAGCGTGCCGCCGTAGAGCGCCTTCGTCAGCTCCTCGTGGCCGTCACGGTCGGGGAAGGCGCGAAGCCAGACGAAGGTGTGCTCGTCCTCGAGCGAGGGGTAGCACCCGAGCACCTTGATGCCGAGCCGCTCCATCTCTGCGAAGAAGCGGCCCTCGAGCAGCTCGATGACCTCGGCCCGCTTGCCGGGTTGCGCCGTGTAGGTGCGGAACTCGATGACTGCTGCCACGGACTCCTCCTTGTCGTGCTCGCGCCGGTCGTGCTCGCGCCGGTCGTGCTCGCGCGTGGGACGGGGTCAGCCTATTGGGTGCCGGTTCGGGTCGCCGGTGTGCGCCGCGCCGGCACGGAGGACCTCGAGCGCGGACGCCACGAGCATGTCGCCGGGGTCGCGGGAGCCGAGGAGCCACACACGCCAGCTGCCGGCCTCCCGCTCCACGGCGAGGACGGGCGCCGTCTCTGCGCCGATGGGGGAGTGGTGCTCGACCACCGCGACCACCGAATCTGCCGGTTCGAGGTCGACGGCGTCCTCGACCGCGGCCCAGGCGACCGCATTGTTCACGTGGCTCCATGCGTCGAGGTCGCTTCGCCGGAGCGGCCATTGCCGGCCGGCGCGAGCCACTCGCGCACCGGGCGTGGCCAGCGTGAGGCGTGCCGAGATGCGCCTCCCGCCTGCCGAAGAGCCGTAGACGGCCGCGAAGCGCTCCCCGAGGCGAGCGGGCGCGCCCGTCGTCGTGTCCACGGCGACCCAGATCGACAGGGCACGCCAGTCGGCGCCGAACGACCCCTCCACGTAGGTCGTCCGCTCGGCCCAGCGGCTCGCGATCCCGGAGCAGAAGGTGCGGAGAACCAGGTCCTCGCCGAGCACGGGGAACCGGTCGACCTCGAGGCGCGTCCTGCGAAGGACCCACCCGATCGTGGGAGGAAGCGCGGCCCCCGACGCGTCGTCTTCGGCCACCTCGGCGAGGTAGCGGGCAAGCGCGTCGAGACGCCCGCGCCGGTCCGGCCCGACGTCGGCCATCCGGACCTTCCGGCGGCCCTCGACGACGCGGCCCTCCCCGGGGAGCGAAGGGAGCGTGTGCACGGGCTCGCCCCTCAGGTGTGCCCGTTCTGCTCGGCGAGCCGACTCCAGTTCGCGGGCCAGCGGTACGAGTGGCGGCGCGGGGGCTGGGGCGCTTGGGTCTCGATCCAGCGCACGTGCCCCCCGCTCGTGTTGAAGAACCCGTGGAGGACACCGACCCCGCAGAACAGCACCTCGCCCGCGCGGAAAGTGCGCACCTCGCCCTCGACCTCGCCCTCGATCTCTCCTTGGAGGAAGAAGTAGGCCTCCTCGAAGGGATGGTCGTGCACCTGGGCGGCGCCGCCGGGCTCGTAGTCGACCATGAACATCGTGAGGAGGTCGGCGCCGAGGCCGGGATCGACCATCATCTTCACGGAGATGCCGCTGTACGCCAGGAGGGCGGTGTCCATCCCGGCCGGCGCGCGCCCCCGCGCCGGGTCGGCCAGCGCGAGCGTCTCGGACTGGGAGTCGGTGCCCGCGTAGTGGCCCACGAAGCGCACCGTGGGGTCCCCGAACGCCGGGCGCTTCGCCGGCCCCGCGCGGTCTGTGCCGGGTACGGCCACCGTGTCCTGCCGCCGACCGTCGACCAGGGGGCTGCCGAGCTCGAGCCACAGGGCATCGGGCCCCTCCTCGACGCGCCAGGCGTGCGGCGTGCCGACGGGGAAGAGCACGTAGTCCCCCGTCTCGAGGGCGTAGCGGCTCTCCCCGATCTCGATCTCGGGGTTGCCTTCGAGCACGTAGGCGCACTGCTCGTAGGAGTGCACGTGCCTCGGCGTCCGGCTTCCCGCCGACAGACGGCACAGGCCGAGATCGGTGTGGACGGCCCCCGCCGAGCGGTCGACGAGGCTGCGATGGGCATAGCCGGGCAGCGTGCCGTCTCGGCAGTCGTCCCGGAACGTGGCGTCCCAGCTCCGCACCTGGATCATGGGCCCCCTTTCGGTGTCGACGCGTGCGCCCTGCTACGAACTAGCACACGCGGCGCGCGGCCGCCGGTCCTGGACGTGCGGCCCCCATCCGGCAGCGTCGCCGTGGGAGGACCGGTACGCTCATCGTGGCACGCAGAAGGGCAGGCGACGAGATGGGGCTCGGAGAGCGGGGCGGGAGCAGCGCGAGGCGACCCCTCGACGTGGTAGCCGAAGCCGACCGGCTCGAAGCGGAAGCGGCGGCCGTCCTCGAGGAGCAGGTGGAGGGGACGGTGGTCGAGTCTGTCCTCTACGTCTCCGGTGAGGTCGACCCGCGTGAGGGGGTGCCGATGCCCGTCTGCCGCCGGCTCCTCATCGAAGAGGACCCGCGCCTCGCCGTCATGCCCGCAGCCCCGACGCTCGCCGACTTCTTCGCGTTGCGCTTCGGCCCGCCCTCGCACCTGCTGCAGAGCGCCCGGCGGGCACAGCGGGCGGGCTGCGACGAGAAGGTCGTGGTCGCCTGCCTCCTCCACGACATCGCCGTGATCGGCTTCATCCGCGCCGACCACGGCTTCTGGGCGGCCCAGCTCCTCGAGCC
>JBOGGB010000353.1:0-2805 GCA_050743605.1 Acidimicrobiales bacterium | reverse complement strand
GGCCGGGGAAGATGAAGGCCAACACGGGCCCCAGTGTGGCACGGAGGGGGTGCAGGCGGTCCAGGGGACCGGGGGCGGTACCGTGGTCGCCGTGCGGGTGGCTGCGGTCCAGGTCGCGACGAGCCTGGACGTCGGGGCGAACCGCCGCCTGGTCGCCGATCGGCTCGGCGCGGCGGCCCAGGGCGGCGCGACGCTGGTCGTGTTCCCCGAAGCCACCATGGCGACGTTCGGCGACGCCGGGTTCGACCTGTCGTCGGTCGCCGAGCCTCTCGACGGCCCCTTCGTCACCGCGCTGCGCGACGGAGCAGCGAGTCACCATTGCGTCGTCGTCGCGGGAATGTTCGAGCGGCCCTCGGGAGGGGAAGGCGGTGCGCCGATTCGCCCGGTCACGGGCTCGGTCACGGGCCCGGCCCCTCCTGCCACGCGCGTCTTCAACACGGTCGTGGTCGTCGGCCCCGACGGTCTCCTCGCGGCGTACCGCAAAGTGCATCTTTTCGATGCGCTCGGCGCGTGCGAGTCGGACCGAGTGCTCGCAGGCGACCCGGCCGCGGGGATGGTGACCGTCCCGCTAGAGGGAGACCTGGTGCTCGGGGTCATGACCTGCTACGACCTCCGGTTCCCAGAGGCGGCCCGCGCCCTCGTGGACGGCGGGGCGACGGTGATCGCGCTGCCGGCGCACTGGTACGGCGGCCCCGGGAAGGCCGAGGTGTGGGAGACCCTCGTGCGCGCGCGGGCGATCGAGAGCACGGCATACGTGGTCGCCGCCGGGAAGCCGGAGGGAGAGGCTGTGGGCCGCTCCATGGTCGTCGACCCGCTCGGTGACGTCCTGGTGGAGCTCGGAGGTGAAGAGGGCATCGCCTTCGCGGACCTCTCGTCGGCCCGGGTCGGCGCGGTGCGCACGATGCTCCCCGTCCTCGAGCATCGCCGCTTCGACGTCGTCGCGCGCGGAGAGACCGCGTGCGCGCCCTACTCGCCGTCCCGCACGGCCTGAACCGATCTGCTAGAAATCGGCCTCGTGGCGGGTCGGGGGTCGGCGGGAGGACTTCGCGGTGCCCGACGCGCGGCAGTGAATCGGGCAGTCGGTGGACGGCTCGCTCGTTCAACAGGTATTGCAACGGGCAATGAGGTGAAAGCGAGGGTGCGGCGAAGGCCGCTGGTCCTCACCGGGCTGGTGACGGTCGCGACGTTGCTCGCCACGACGGCCCTCGCCACGTCGAGCAGTGCCCAGGCGCCGGCACGCGGCGCACGGCACGCGGCACGGTCGACGCTTCCCACCAAGGGATGGCTCACACTCGTCAACTACTACCGGGTGGGGAGCGGGCTCAGCAGGGTGACGGCCAACCCGACTTGGGTCGCAGGACTCGAGGACCATCTGCGCTACTTGGCCAAGACGCCCCAGAAGTACTTCGTCGGCAAGTACCAGAGCTTGCACACGGAGAACCCGGCGAGCCCCTACTACACGAGCATCGGCGCGAAAGAAGGCGGCTCGAGTGACTTGTACGAAGGGTACGTCGGCGCCACCCCCGACCAGCTCATCGACGGGTGGTTGAGCGCGCCGTTCCATGCGATCGGCATGCTCCGCCCGAACCTGAAGCAGGTGGCGTTCGCCAGCACACCGAAGACCGGCGACGCGGGGCTCGACGTCATCAGCGGGCTCACAGAGATCAGCCGCATCACATTGAAGAGCGGGAAGGAGAAACCGCCTTCGCAGGTCCTCTTCCCAGGGAACGGAACGGTGACCGATCTCAGCACGGACCTTTCCGGGGAGTCCCCCAACCCGCTCAAGACGTGCCATTGGTCAGGAGTGTCCGGGGTGCCGCTGTTCGCCCTGCTCACCAGCGTGCCGTCGCGGAGCCTCAGCGCGACGTTGAAGGGCCCGCACGGCACCGAGTCGACGGCGGCCGACACGCTCTGCGTCGTCGATTCGAACGACTACGTCTCGCCGACAACGATCTACGGCCCGACGGGTGCAGAGATCCTTTCGTCGACAGATGCGGTCCTGCTGATCCCTCGCGCGCCGCTCCCAGCTGGACGGTTCGTCGCGTCGATCTTCCAGGCGGGGAAGCCGGCGATCAGCTGGACCTTCTCCGAAGGGGCGCTGCGCGCGGCACCAGTCTCCCGGAACGCGTCCTCAGCAGAGAGCCCGGGCTGACGTCCCCTGCGGGCCCGTGCCTGGCGGCGTCCCCTGCGGCGTGCCCGGAGCGGGAGTGCCCGGAGCGGGAGTGCCCGGAGCGGGACTCGAACCCGCACGCCCCTTCGGGCAGAGGTGTTTGAGACCTCAGCGTCTACCGATTCCGCCATCCGGGCAGGGAACCGAGCCTACCGCCCCGTTCCGGCGCCAACGAGGGTGTGACGGTCCGGTTCCGACCGCCAGATGCCACGTTCCGTCGCCACGTCGCCTACGGCGTCGCCTCGCCACGTCGCCTACGGCGTCGCCTCGCCACGTCGCCTACGGCGTCGCCTACCCCGTCGCCTAGGCCCGCCACCTAGAATCGAAACCTCATGCAGCGGTTCCTGGTCGAGCGGCGCCTTCGCGACGTGCACGGCAGGCTGATACGCGCCCGCGAAGAGCTCGCAGTGCTCGACGAGCAGCTTGCGGCCGTCTCCGAGGAGGCCGAGGACGCGAGGCTGCGGTCTCTCGTGTCCGAGACCCCGCTCGCGGCGCACGAGTACACGGAGGTTCGGCGCCACGTCGACGCGATGTCCAAGGCCAGGGCCACGCTGTCGGCGACGGTCCAAGGTCTCGAACGCCGCCGAGACGAGCTGCTCATGGACGTGGGCAGTGGCAGGTAGGAAGTCCCAGGA
>JBOGGB010000352.1:0-5416 GCA_050743605.1 Acidimicrobiales bacterium | reverse complement strand
ATATCGTATACAGGGGATGGCAGTATGCAGCGACGATGTAATCTCATCTTGGACCGGATGAAGAGCGGAGCAACCAGTATCGGCTCGAGAAGATGGTGCGGCAGTAGCGTGCGAAGGAACACCCTATGTGCCTTCCTGCTCGTGGCGGCATTCGCTATAGTGGCCGCACCCGGTATCGCTGGTGCTACGGGAGGTACCGTCACCGCGATCGGACAGGGGGATCTGACCAGCTGTGCGATCAGCGATGCCCACGCCTACTGCTGGGGATTAAACGGAATCGGCGAGCTCGGCAATGGCACCGTAACGAGCGCTAAGATCCCCGTCGAAGTCGTGGGCGTGGGTGGCTCAGGCGTCCTCTCGCCGGTCTCCGCGATCAGCGAAGGAGCCACAGCGACCTGCGCGATCAGCGATGCCCACGCCTACTGCTGGGGGTACGACGGGGACGGCCAGCTCGGCAACGGCACCGCTACACAATCGGCGCACAAGACCCCGGTCGAGGTGAAGGCAGCGGCGGGCACCGGCCACCTCTCCTCGGTCACCGCCATCAGCACGGGATACCTCACGACGTGCGCGGTCAGCTCTGGTCACGCCTACTGCTGGGGCACAGACCGCTACGGCCAGCTCGGCAATGGCACCACGACAACGTCTGCGCACAAGACCCCGGTCGAGGTCAAGACACCGGCGGGCATCGGCCACCTCTCGTCGGTCACTGCGATCAGCGAGGGGACAACAGCGACGTGTGCCATCAGCTCGGGTCACGCTTACTGCTGGGGCACAGACCGCTACGGCCAGCTCGGTGACGGCACGGCCGGACACCATGATCACGATATCCCCGTCGAGGTTGTCGGAGCAGGCGGCTCAGGCTTCCTCTCCTCGGTCTCCGCGATCAGCGAGGGGTTCTGGACGACCTGTGCGATCGCCGTCGGGAGCGCCTACTGCTGGGGGCACAACAACTACGGCCAGCTCGGCCAGGGCACCGCCACACCAGAGGTTCACGACACTCCCATGGAAGTCAAGACAAGGGCAGGCACCGGACACCTCTCCACAGTCACCGCGATCAGCTCTGGCCCGACAAACTCGGTCTGTGTCGTCAGCGCCGGTAACGGCTACTGCTGGGGGTGGAACGGCTATGGCCAGCACGGCAACGGCACCGAGGCGAGCTCGAAGCTCCCTGCCGAAGTCGTTGGTGTGGGCGGCTCGAGCAGCCTCTCCACAGTCATCGCGATCGCCGCAGGGACATTCACGACCTGTCTCGTGACCTCCGGCGGCAGTGCCTACTGCTCGGGACGCAACACATCTGGCCAGCTCGGTAACGGAACCAAGACGCGCTCGAAGATCCCTGTCCAAGTGAAGGGCGTCGGCTACCCCGTCACCGTCGCCTCCTTGTACGGAAGCACAGCCGACGGCACCGCAGCCGCAGAGCTCACCCGGGCTTACCCGTTCACGAAGAAGAAGTGCCCGGCCACCCGTGCAGCAGTCGTGGCCACGACAGGGAGCTATCAGGACGGGCTCAGCAGCCAGTTCCTCGCCCAGTCGCTCACAACGGGGACGCTTCTTACTCCGACGGCGAGCCTGTCTCCTGAGACGGCGACGACCCTCCAGGAGGAGGGCATCTCGAGCGTGTACATCGTGGGTGGGCCCCTCGCAGTCTCGAACACCGTGCAAGCAGCGATCGAGGCGCTCCCGGCCGACAAGTGCGGTGCGGTGACACCGACAGGCACGATCGCGGTCCAGCGCATCTACGGTGACAGCGCGTACGCAACGGCCGAGTCGATCGCCGAGCACGTTGCCAGTGCACCGAGCATGTCGTTCGCCGGCGCCTACTCGAGAGTGAACAGAACAGGTGGCACCGGCAGGTACAACGCCACTGCAGGCACGGGGACGGTTGCACCTTCGGGCTCGGAGCCGACGGCCATCCTCGCCACCGGCACAGAGTTCCAAGACGCTCAAGCCGCCTCTATGGTCTCCTACCACACAGCAGTCCCTCTACTCCTCACCTCGACGACGACGCTGTCCACAGAAGCGATAGCCGCTATCCACGAGCTCGGCATTACCCAGGTCATCCTGATAGGTGGCCCAGATGCCATCACCAATTCCGTCGAGGCGACACTGGTAAAGCTGGGTGTATCGACGGTTCGCATCGCTGGAAAATCCTACACAGATACCGCAGCGGAGCTCGCGAGGTTCGAAGTTGCGGACACCACAGCAGGTCTGGCCTGGGAACCAGATCATCGGGTTATGGTGGCTCGGGGTAACGGCTTCACCGACGGCATCGCGGGTGCAGTTCTCGAGAACAAGCACAACATCGCGACAGGCCCGTTCGGGTCGGCACGCCCACTTCTCTTGACCGAGAGCCCGCGCGTGATCGGTACCTACTTGACGAAATTCTTGAAGATCACAGGACACTCAGGGATCGACAAGCTAGCGGCTAAGAAAGTCACTTCTCTCACCATCCTGGGTGGTCCGCTTGCGGTCAGTACTTCAGTCATCACGGGGATGGAGATAGATCTGACTAAGTAAGCTCGCGGTGTATCGGAGTCATCGATGTCCCACACCCACCAGTTGACAACGGTGCCCGTGGGGTTCGTGACCGCCGTGGTCGAGGTCTTCGTTGCCGCCAGCGTGTAGAGCACCGAGAGTCGGTTAGTCGATGTGGTCCAGCATCGTTGGTGGTTGGGGCGCTAGAGGTGCGCCGGCTGGCTCACCGGTCGTGGCTCAGCGCGTACCACTCGCCGCCGGAGCGATCGACAACGCGGGGACCAAGACCACCGCTCGACGATCTCGACCTTGAGATCCGATGCGAACGCGCGACGCGAGCGACGCGGGCGCGGCTTCTCTCGTTCCATGGCCCCCATGATCGGAGTCCTCTCCGGGTCCGCGCCCTTGATGGTGGATGGCCGTCAAACCGGAGGAAGCCCAAACCACACCCCCCGTCCGCCCCGTCCGCCCCATCCGCCCCGTACGCCCCGTCCGCCCTGTCCGCCCCGAGGACGATCTTCCCGGTTCGATGCCGAATTCGGCCATGGGCGCGGCTTCAGACCTGGTTCGAGGGGTTACGGTCCGCATTACTCGACTTTCGTCGGCTCGCCGTACTCCATCCCTCGGTGGCGGTCTCCGATGATCTCGCAAGTCAAAGGAGGGATCGTGCGGTCAGGAACCATCAGCGAGCAGCGAGCCACTTATCGGGCGCTTGCGCTCGAGATCCGAGCGGCCGGTCTTCTAGATCGACGCCGTGCGTACTACGCGATCAAGATAGCGCTCAGCGTCGCTGCCTTGGCAGGTTCGTGGGCGGCCCTGGTCGTGGTCGGCAACTCGTGGGCAACCCTTGGCATCGCCGCCTTCCTCGGGGTGGTGTTCACCCAACTGGGCTTCATCGGGCACGACGCCGGTCATCAGCAAGTCTTCGCCTCGCGGCACGCCAACCGGATGCTCGGGCTGCTGGTGGGCAACGCCATGATCGGGCTCAGTTTCGGCTGGTGGGTTCCAAAGCACAGCGCGCACCACGCCCATCCGAACGAGGTGGGCCGCGATCCTGACATCGGCGACGGGCTCTTCACGGCTCCCGCAATGGGTGCGACGACATGGCGCGAGCGGGTGGTCCGGTTGCTCGTTCGCTGGCAGGCGCCGCTGTTCTTCCCGCTCATGCTCCTACGCAGCGTGGGCCTCCACGTGTCGGGAGTCCAGCAGCTTCTCCGGCGACGTGACGCGGCGGCGATCCGCGAAGGACTACTACTTGCCTTCCACGCGGCGCTGTACCTGACGCTCCTCCTGGTGGTGCTGAGCCCGCTCAAGGCGTTGGCCTTTCTCGTGGTCCAGCAGGCGGTCTTCTCGGTCTACCTAGGATGCAGCTTCGCTCCCAATCACAAGGGCATGCCCGTCATCGGTACCGAGGCGCAGTTGGGCTTTGCCGCCCGCCAAGTCATGACCGCCCGCAACGTCTCGGGCGGGGCGCTCGTCACCTTCGTGCTCGGCGGGCTGAACTACCAGATCGAGCACCACCTCTTTCCGGCGATGCCGCGGCCTAACCTCCGGCGGGCGCAACGCCTGGTGCGTGACTTCTGCGAGGAGAGCGAGCTCGGGTACTGCGAGGCGACCGTTGCGGGCTCGTTCCGGCGGATCATCCACCATCTCCAGGAGCAAGCGGCCGCGGCCACTGGGTTTGGCGAACACGCCGTGATCTGTCCCGAGAGTGCGGGGTGAGTAGTGGAAGCACTTGGGCGCGCAAGACCGGGGTGCCGGGCCGCGCCCAGGCAGCGCTCCAGATCCGGGACCTCCTGGTCACTACACCCGAGCCACTGAGGTCCGTGCTCGGCTCCCTTACGATCACCGATCAAGTCGTCCGCCGCACGGGCTCTGCGGGCCCCTTTCGTGTGCCTCTCTCGATGAGTGTCTGGCCAACGCACGGACCGAGAGCCCCTTCGCTGCCAGTCGGCGGACCTATCACTCGACCTTCTTGACAGCCGCTTCGGCGTCGTCCCCTCCTCGGCGCGCTCGGGCCACGATGGTCAGCTCACCGAGAAATGGCGCGGATCCGTGTAGTCCGCTCGTGGTCACGGCGGGGTCGTGCCCTGTGAGCACAGCCACCTCACCGCTGCTGGCTCTTAGGGCGGCAGATCCGGCACACTGTCGGGCGTGGTCCGAGAAGAGACGGCGCTTGCGTACCGGCAGGACGGTTTCGCGGTGGTTACCGGCGTCCTCGACGGCCCGGCGATTGCGGCCAGCCTCGAGGACCTTGGTTACTGGCGCGCCCGTCAGGGCCTCGGTCCCGACGCCGCCATCGTGCCGGTGCGGCTCGACGACCCCGACGGGAGACGCATCGCCGGGGACCCGCGTATCGGGGCCATCGCCTCTGCGCTGCTAGAGGTCCCAGCCGTCGCCTTCGGCGTGACTTTCTTGTGCAAGCCCGCCGGCCACGGTCCACCGGCACTGTGGCACCAAGACGGCGAGCCGTGGACGGCGCGCCTCGGTGGATCCCAGGCGCTCACGGTCTGGATCGCGCTCGACGACACCGACTCCGCCAACGGATGCCTACGAGTGATACCGGGCTCGCACAGCCTCCACGCCCAGCCGCTGCGCGTCGCCGACAAGGAACCGAGCCTGTTCGGCGTGGAGATGGATCCGGCACTCGTGGACGAGACCCGGGCGGTGGACCTCCCCCTGCGCGCCGGCGACGCGTCGGTGCATCACCCCAGCCTCGTTCACGGGTCAGGGCCGAACCGCTCGGACCGGCCACGGCGAGCGCTCGCTGTGCGTTATGTGGGCGAGGGCTCTCGGCAACCCTCCGGAGCCGCTGTCGGGCCCGCACTGGCTAGTTCAACACGAGATACCCATTGACCAGGTAGAACTACCAGAGGCGGCGGGCGGAATCGAACCGCCGTACGGGGCTTTGCAGGCCCCTGCCTAAACCACTCGGCCA
>JBOGGB010000351.1:0-12304 GCA_050743605.1 Acidimicrobiales bacterium | reverse complement strand
ACGCCGCACAGCACGAACACGCGACGGAACTGCGCCGCGCTGGCTGAGAAGTACGCTGACCAGGAGCCGTGGTTCGGGATCGAGCAGGAGTACACCTTCTTCCAGTACGGGCGCCCCTTGGGCTGGCCGGAGGCCGGGTTCCCCGCGCCCCAGGGTCCGTACTACTGCGGCGTCGGCGGCGACAAGATGCCCGGGCGCGAGATCGTCGAACGCCACACCGCGGCGATGTTGCGGGCCGGCCTCGGCATCGAGGGCACGAACGCCGAGGTGATGATGGGCCAGTGGGAATTCCAGATCGGGATCCTGCCGGCGCCGGAAGCCGGCGACCAGCTGTGGACGGCGCGCTGGCTCCTCTTCCGGATCGCCGAGGATTTCGGGGTGTGGGCGACCCTCGAGCCGAAGCCCATCCTCGGTGACTGGAACGGCGCCGGCTGCCACACGAACTTCTCGACCAAGGAGATGCGATCCGAGAACGGGTGGGACGCGATCATCGCCGCTTGCGAGGCGATCGGAAAGAACATCGACGAGCACGTCACGAACTACGGCTTCGGCATCGAGATGCGCCTCACCGGGCAGCACGAGACGCAGCACTACTCGAAGTTCAGCTACGGGGTCTCCGACCGCGGCGCGTCGATCCGCATCCCCTGGCAGGTCGCCAAGGACAAGAGCGGCTACATCGAGGACCGCCGGCCCAACGCCAACATGGACCCCTACGTGGTGAGCCGCCTCCTCGTCGACACGGTCTGCAGCGCGGCAGAGGCCGCGCGGACCTGAGCCGCCCGACGAGACGGGCGCGGCGGGGCGCGGTGATCGCTCCGGACCGCACGGAGGAGACGCACGTGCAGAGCCAACGCGACTACGTACTGCGGACCGTCGAAGAGCGAGGGATCCGCTTCGTCCAGCTCTGGTTCACCGACGTCCTCGGCACGTCGAAGGCATTCAACATCACGCCGGCGGAGCTCGAGAACGCGCTCGACGAGGGGATGACCTTCGACGGCTCGGCGATCGACGGCTTCTCCCGGGTCCAAGAGGCCGACGTGCTGGCGCGGCCCGACGCCAAGACCTTCCAGGTGCTCCCCTGGCACGCTCGCGACGAGGCGGTCGCCGCCGTCTACTGCGACATCTTCAACCTCGACGGAACCCCGTTCGAGGGCTGCCCCCGTCACACGCTCCGCCGCACGCTCGAGCGCGCCCGCGACGCCGGCTACACCTTCTTCGCTGCCCCGGAGGTGGAGTTCTTCTATCTGGCCGACGGCGACCCGGCCGCGGGGCCGAGGCCGCTCGACTCGGGTTCGTACTTCGACCTCTCGCTCGACGACCGGTCGAGCGAGGTGCGCCGCCGCACGGTGCTGCGCCTCGAGGAGATGGGCATCCCCGTCGAGCACGCACAGCACGAGGACGCCCCCTCGCAGCACGAGATCGACCTTCGCTACACCGACGCGCTGACCATGGCCGACACGGTCATGACGGTGCGCCTCGTGGTGAAGGAGACCGCGCGCCACGAAGGCGTGTACGCGAGCTTCATGCCGAAGCCGATGGCTGGAATGCAGGGTTCGGGCATGCACACCCACCTCTCTCTATGGCAGGGGGAGCAGAACTCCTTCTCGGACCCCTCCGACGCCTACGGGCTCTCCGACGTCGCCAAGCAGTTCATCGCCGGGCTGCTCCATCACGCCCGGGAGATCACGGCGGTCACGAACCAGTGGGTGAACTCCTACAAGCGGCTCGTGAGCGGCTACGAGGCGCCCGTGCACATCGGCTGGGCACGCAACAACCGCTCTGCGCTCGTCCGCGTGCCCGTCGTGAAGCGGGCGCGCGCGGAGTCGACCCGCGTCGAGTACCGCTCCCCGGACTCCGCGTGCAACCCGTACCTGGCGTTCGCGGTCGTCCTCGCCGCCGGGCTCTCCGGGATCGAGCACGGCTACGACCTGCCGGCCGAAGCCGACGCGAACCTCTTCGACCTCTCCGAGCGCGAGCTCAGGGCGCGGGGGATCCAGTCGCTCCCGGGCTCGCTCAAGGAGGCCGTGGACGAGATGGCCGAGTCCAAGCTGCTCGTCGACACGCTCGGCGAGCACGTCTTCGAGTGGTTCCTCCGCAACAAGCGTGCGGAGTGGCGCGATTACAGCGTCGCGGTCACCCAATTCGAGCACGACCGCTACCTGCCGGTCCTGTGACCGATGACCATCCGGTGCGCGGCCCCCTCGCGTCCACGGGGGAGGCTTGACGCGATGGAGCCGCTCGCCTTCTTCCCGGAGCCGGTCCCGCCCGTCTTGGGCGCGGCCCTGCGCCAGGCCGGGCTGGACTTCCGCGCGGCCTCTGGGCCCGAGGCCGCGGACGCCCTGGAGACGGCGGCGACGAAGGATGGCTGGGCGGGGGCGGTCGTGAGCGCGGCGGACGACCTGACCCGGGCGCTCGCCTTCTGCCGGCACCTGCGCCGCAGGGAGGACCCGGTCGGCCCGCTTCTGCTCGTGATCGCTGTGGATCAGCTGCGCGAGCTGCAGCTGCGCGAGGACCTGTTCGACGACTTCTGCGTCCTGCCCTCGACTCCGGCCGAGATCGCCGCGCGTCTCGAGCACCTCTTCTGGCGTGCAGGCCGGGACGCCCCGCCCGACGTCATCGAGCACGGGCCGCTCCTCGTGAACCTCGAGACTTACCAGGCCGCGGTGGCCGGGCGCGTCCTCGACCTCACGTACATGGAGTACGAGCTCCTCAGGTTCCTCGCCGCGCACCCCGGCAGGGTGTTCACCCGGGAGACGCTCTTGAGCAGGGTGTGGGGCTACGAGTACTACGGCGGCGCGCGCACGGTCGACGTCCACGTACGGCGGCTCCGGGCGAAGCTCGGGGAAGAGCACGCCCATCTCCTCCAGACGGTGCGCTCGGTCGGCTACCGCTTCGGACAGCCGGCATGGTCGCCGGGCCTGTGACAGCCCCGGCCTAGCATCCCGAGGACGCAGAGCCCCGCTCCCTAGGCTCGAGCGTGGACCGGGAAAGGCTCGACGGAGCCCCGAGGGAGACTCCGAGGGAGGGAGACGAGTGAGCACGAGCACGCGGAGCTTCGGGGTCGGCCGCCGGGAAAGCCACGACGCCTCGTCGTACTACGGGCGTGCGCTGGCCCCGATCATCGAGTCCGACGACCGCCACGTCTCGCGGCCCGACGTCGCCAACGAGGTCTTCTGCCACTCCGCCGAGCAGATGCGAGAGCTGCCCAGCGACAGCGTCGCGCTCATGGTGACCTCCCCCCCGTACCACGTGGGGAAGGAGTACGACTCGGACACCTCGTTCGAGGAGTACCTCGCACTGCTCGAGCGCGTCTTCCAGGAGACCTACCGGGTCCTGCAGCCCGGCGGGCGCGCCGTGGTGAACGTCGCGAACCTCGGACGGCGGCCCTACGTCCCGCTCTCCCACGAGGTGACCGCGCGGATGACGAGGATCGGGTTCCACATGCGCGCCGAGGTCATCTGGCAGAAGGCCCGGGCGGCGGGAGGGAACTGCGCGTGGGGGAGTTGGCGATCGGCGACCAACCCGGTCGTCCGGGACGTCCACGAGTACTGCCTGTGCTTCTCGAAGGGTCGCTTCGACCGCGTAGTCAAGGGCGAGAGCGACATCTCGTCGAAGGACTTCCTCGCGTCGACGCTGTCGATCTGGGAGGTCCCGCCCGAGTCGGCCAGGCGGGTCGGCCACCCTGCTCCCTTTCCCGTCGAGCTCCCCAGGCGCTTCATCCAGCTCTACACCTTCCGCGACGAGTGGGTGCTCGACCCCTTCATGGGCAGCGGATCGACGGCCGTCGCGTCGGTGCTCACCGGGCGCAAGTGGATCGGCTACGACATCAGCCCGGAGTACTGCGAGATCACCCGCAAGCGGGTGGCCGAGACCGAGGTCGAGCCGCCGGACGAGGCGTCCGTCGAGCAGTCGGTCGAGGCGTCGGTCGAACAGTCGGTCGAACAGTCGGTCGAGGCGTCGGTCGCGCCGTCGAGGCCGTGAGCCGGCGCTCGATGTCTCACTGACCCTCTGCCTCGCCGTCCCGATGCCGGGCGTCAAGACCGAGCTCACCGAGATCGTGACGGGCCTCGGGATGCTGCCCTTCGCGTCGGTCGAAGAAGCAGTGGAGCGGCGACCTCGGGAGATGGCGAACGTCCGGCCCGAGCACTGGGATCGCGTCGCCGGCGCCCTCACGGACCATGTGAACCGACACGTCGCCTTCAGTGCGTGGCAGAACGGCCGAGCCTTCCTCCGGGCGGACGACGGTCTCCGGGGACGCATCCCCCTTGTGATCGAGTGGAAGGGCCCGCACCATCCGCCTGGCTACGACTTCCTGCCGGCCGACCTCAGGGTCGACCACGTCTTCCTCGTCAGCTGCAAGTACCGCTCGCAGGTTCTGGCGAACCTGTCCCCCGAGCACCTCTTCCGCAGAGCGCTCGAGGTGCGCGGCGGCAGGTCCGACGTGGATTGGTTCATGAGCGCCACCGCGCAGGCCTACCGCACGTTCTACGCGCACGTCCGTGACGAGCTGTCCTCCGAGCATCTCCCCGTCGACGTCGAAGCGCTCACGGCTTCGGACCGCGACGCGATCAAGGCGCGCTGCGCACGATCGTGGCCAGGGGCGCTCGGCACGGCCTACGAGGACCTCTCCGCCGTCGTCAGCCGTGAGTCGGCCAGGATCTGGAACGAGGCGGTCCCGACGTTGCGCGACCGGGAGCAGCTCCTGTGGAGGCTCCTGCGCTTCAATCCGGCGCCCTACTTCATCCTGGGGAGCGCCGGGAACGCCGCATTGCGGTTGCGGGTGGCGACGCCGTGGGACTGGCGCCAGCACTACGAGCTCGAAGGCTTCTCCATCGAGCCCCAGGCGGTCGCGCAGCCCAAGGTCCGCTGGGCTGCCCAGGTGCTCGAGCGGCACGCCGGCAGGTCGACGACCGTCGAAGGCCACGTCGAGATCCGGTGGAGCCACGGGCGGTTCTGCGGCTTCCCGGAGGCCAAGCTGTACCTGGACTCCCGCCACGCAGACGTGCCCGGCTACTTCGCGTTGCGATGACGCCGGGCGCCGGAGGGTCGGCGCAGCCGGCTGGCACAATGGCCGTGCCGGCACGAGAACGGCGGGAGAGGGGCGCAGCGAGGTGGCGAAGACCCGCTTCGACTGGTCGGCGCTGCCGGCCAGGTTGCTCGGGCAACTGGAGAAGGACCTCGGGGTCGACGACGACGCCCGCCTCGCGCGGGTCCTGGTGAAACGCTTCGGGTCGAGACCCACCGAGACCTTCGTGAAGGAGACGTGGACGGCGCTCAGGGACTCCTGGATCGCCAAGGACCCCGCCGTGCGGCGCGCCGTCGTCACTGCGTTGCGGGCGCGGGGGCTCGGGTCGCCCTCGATCGCGGGGAGCTCCGCACGGGCCGAGGTGCAGTACCTGCGCTCGTGCCGGAACTCCCCCTCGCTCCGAGCGATCGTCCTGCCCCACCTGCTCGGGCTCGGCGAGCATTCCCAGCCCGTCGCCTCGAAGCCGAAGGCGCCGCCGCGCTCTCGCACGAAGAGCCCCGCAGGCGTCCTCTCCACGCTCCCCGGGCTGCGCACGCGGGTGCACGCGGTGGTCCAGTCGGTGCTCGGGCTCGACCAGGTCCTCTTCGACAACGACGGCGACATTCCCATCCGCTCGCACGCAAGCGTCACCTACGTCCGGGTGCTCCCAGACGCCCCGGTCGTCCGGGTCTTCTCACCGGTCCTGTGGGACCTCGGGAGCCCGAACGACATCGAAGAGACGCTCAACGACATCAACCGCCGCACGAACTGGGTGAAGGCGATCTGGGACAACGGCACGGTCCTGCTCTTCTCTGACGTCGTCGGAGACCCGCTCGCCGAGGCGCAGCTCGCCGCTGCGATCAACTCGGTCGTCCAGAGGGCCGACGAGGTAGGTCCCGCGCTCCAGCAGCGCTACGGCGGCCGCACCGCCTTCAGCGCCCCGCTCCCGCCTCGCCACCTGCCGACCGGCGGCTACCTGTGACCGGCGGCTACCTGTGACCGGCCTTCCGGAGCCTCAGGTCGGCGGCCGGTAGGCCCACGCCTCGACCTCGACGCGCGCGTCCATCGGGAGCGCGGCGACGCTGACCGCGGAGCGGGCAGGGCGAGGCTCGGGCCAGGTCTGGACCCAGATCTCGTTCAGGGCCGCGAGCTCCGAGATGTCGACGACGAACAGGGTCGCCTTCACCACGTCGGCGAGCGTCGCACCGTGCTGCTCGAGGACGCTCGACACGTTGGCGAGCGCCTGGCGGAGCTGGCCGGGGGCGCCCCCCGCCACGAGCTGCGGGACGCCGCCGGGACCGGGCAGCGCACCGATCTGGCCGGAAGTGACGACCCAGTCCCCCGCGGCGACGACCGGGCGGTAGGGGCCTGCCGGGGCGCCGGGGGCCGACGTCGGCGCAGGCACGTTCACGGCGCGCTCCGTGGACGATCGGCCGAAGAGGGGATCAGCTGAAAGACGAGCCGCACCCGCAGGTGCGGGTGGCGTTCGGGTTATTGATGTGGAACCCGGCACCCTGGAGACCGTCGGAGAAGTCGAGCGTCGCGCCGGAGAGCAGCTCGGCGCTCGTAGGGTCCACCACGACCCTGACGCCCTCGAACTCCCGGACGATGTCGTCGGCGTCCTGCTCGGAGTCGAAGAACATCTCGTAGCTGTAGCCCGAGCAGCCGCCGGGCTTCACGGCGACTCGCAGTGCCAACTGCTCGCCGCCCTCCTCCTCTGCGAGGAGCTGGGCGACCTTGGTCGATGCGGTCGCGGTCAGCGTGACCGGGTCGGGCTTCTTCCCGATGCTCACCGACGTCATCAGCGTCGTCACCGTGGCCTCCTTCGGCGGGTCGTTGCGGCGGGTCCAGAGTAGGGCGGTTCCATGTTACCGGCGCGCCGGGCAGGACGCCGCAGCGCTCCGCGGCGGTTCCGCGGGCCTCCCTGCGGGTCGGGAACGCCAGGTGGGCGCCGGTAGGCTTCGCGCATGGTCCACCGGTCTAGCCCTCCTGGCAAGCCCGGTGGACCCCCCGGCAGGGAGGCTGTCCTCGCGCGCCTCCGAGCCGTGGTCGACCCCGAGCTCGGCGACGACATCGTGGACCTCGGCATGGTCCGCCGCGTCGAGGTCTCCGACGAGGGCGACGTCCGCCTGGAGGTGGCGCTCACGATCGCGGGCTGCCCCCTTCGGGCCCAGATCGAGCGCGACGTGCGCGGCAGCGTCGGCGCGATGCCAGGAGTCCGCTCCGTCGACCTGTCGATGGGCCAGATGGACGCCGACCAGCGCGCGGCGGTGATGGCTCGGGCCCGCTGGAAGGCACGCGAGCACGCGCCGGCGACCGCCGTGCCGCCACGTGCCCGGATCCTGGCCGTCGCCTCGGGCAAGGGCGGGGTCGGGAAATCCTCGGTCACGGTCAACCTGGCCGCTTCGCTCGCCAGGCGCGGGCTCACCGTGGGCGTCCTCGACGCGGACATCGGCGGCTTCTCGGTACCGCGCCTGCTCGGCATGGAGGGACGCCTCTCCGCCCGTGACGGGAAGATGGTCCCCTTCGAGCGCCCGGTGACAAGCGGCGGGCTGCGCGTCCTGTCGATGGGCTTCCTCGCAGAGGAGGACCGCGCGGTCATGTGGCGCGGGCTTCTGCTGAACCGCGCGGTCCAGCAGTTCCTCCAGGACGCCCATTGGGGCGACCTCGACTATCTCCTCGTCGACCTTCCTCCGGGAACGGGCGACGTCCAGATGGGGCTCGCGCGGATGCTCCCACGCACCGAGATGCTCCTCGTCACGACGCCGCCCCTCGCGGCGCAGCGCGTGGCCGCGCGCGCGGCAGACATGGCGAGGCGCGGGTACCTGCGCGTCGCGGGCGTGATCGAGAACATGAGCGACTTCACCTGCGAGCACGGCAAGACCTACGCGCTCTTCGGCTCGGGAGGCGGCGAGCGGCTTGCGGCTGAGCTCGGCGTCCCGCTCCTCGGGACCATCCCCCTCCATCCCGACATGGCCGCGGCAGGAGACGCCGGCGAACCGGTCGCTCTCGGCGAGGGCGAGCTCGCCGCCGTCTTCACCGGCCTCGCACGCGTGGTCGCAGAGGAGATCGCCCCGCTCGTCGAGTCGTCTGGCTGCACGGCACGGCTAATCAGCGCCGTGGACAGCGCCGTGGACACGGCACGAGCCGTGGATGCCGGCGCCGGGGGTGCTCACGGCCGAGCGGATCCGGTGGAGGCCGCCACCGAGCGATAGCGGGGAACAGGCCCGGCGACTTCCTCGGCGCCCCCCTCCCCGGCGAGCTTGCGCAGGTGGGCCCAGAGGGACGACCGGGCGATCGGATGGAGCGCCTCGTCGACGTCGGCGTAGACGGCGCCGACGAGCTCGTCGACGGTGACCGTCCCCGCGTCGGCGAGCGCTGCAGCCACGAGCCGCTCCCGGGACAGGCGGTGCGCGATCACCGCCTCGACCACACGATGCGGCTCAGCCAGCAGGCGGCCATGCCCTGGGGCGATCGATTCCAGCGGCGGGTCCAGCTCCGCCACGCGACGCAGGCTCTCGAGATACCTTGCCATGTCCCCGTCGGGCGGCGCGATCACGACCGTCACCCTGTCCATCACGTGGTCGCCCGACAGCAGCACCCGGGAGCCTTCGAGCAGCCAGCAGAGGTGGTCGCTCGCGTGGCCCGGGGTGTGCAGGGCGCGCAGAGCGAAGCTCGGGGCCTCGAGCACGAAGCCGTCCCTCGCGACGACGTCGGGGGTGAACCCTTCGCGTGGCCCGTAGCCGACCGCCTCCGCCCCCACTGCGGCCGCGAGGCGCGCGGCGCCCGGCGCGTGGTCCTGGTGGGTGTGGGTGACGAGGACCCAGCGGACCCGGTCGCCGGAAGCGCTCACCGCGTCCAGCACCGCATCGAGATGGCGCGGGTCGTCGGGCCCGGGATCGACCACGGCCACCTCCCCGTTGCCGACCAGGTAGGTGTTCGTCCCCGGTCCGGTCATGACCCCGGGGTTCGGCGCAGTGAGCCTGCGCAGTCCCGGTACGAGCAGGTCGACGCGCCCCGGCACCGGGTCAGGGCCGCGGCCGGTGTCGGGAACGGGCGCCGGAGCGAGCTCTGGTCCGGTCCCAAGAGCGGGCTCAGCCACGCCGGATCCCTGCCGGCTGTCCCGTGACCGGGTCTGGGTGGTCGTAATCCGGGTCTCCTGGAAGGAGCACGCGCTCCCCGCGCTCGTCGGCGACCATCCGGGGCAGCACCGTCGGAATCTCTCCGGCCGCGGAGGCGGCCTCGAGGAGGTCCGCCACCGTCGAGAAGCGACCGATCGCCTGGAGGTTCCGCCGGGTCGGAAGGACCAGCTCCATCCCGCCCGCGCGGCAACGCTCGAGCGCATGGGCAGGACGGACCCACTCGTGCGCGATCGTCTCGTGCTCGTCGTGCGTAGGCGCTTGATCATCGGGAGCGGCCGCGACGAAGAAACGCGTGTCGTAGCGACGCGGCGCGCCGTCTGGCGTGATCCAGTGTGCGAAGTAGCGCAGCGCTGCCACCGAGAGCGAGAGACCCTCCGATTCACAGATCTCCACGAACGTGCGCTCCCGCGCGTGCAGCGCGGCGCGCCATCGCGCGAGGGTCGTGGCGTCACCGGGACCCGAGGACGAGACTGCCGCGGCGTCGGACCGGCACGCGAAGAGCAGCCCTGCCTCCTCGAAGCACTCCCGCACGGCGGCGACCCAGTACGCCAGCCCACCCGCGCCGACTCCGAGGATCGCGCTGGCCATGCCATCGTCGAGCCCCGGGCAGAGGCGCGCCACCCGCCCGCCGGAATCATCGGGATCGACCGCCCCTCCCGGGAAGACGTGCGCACCGCCTACGAAATCGGAGCTCAGGTTCCGTCGCAGCAACAGCACCTCGAGCGGCGCGCTCGCGTGGTGCCCGTCCCGCACGACCATGACCGTCGCCGCAGGCCTCGGCACCACCGCGCCGAGGATAGCGGTGCCGTGTGCCCGAACCCGCCCCGCTCGGCGCCTGGTCTAGGCTCGCTCCCGCGCAGCGTCCTGCACGGCGCAACGTGACGGTGCGATCAGCCGTCCCGTCCACCGCGCGTGGGGCCCGCACCGTACTCCCCCGCCCATCACCCGACCAAGGATCACCGACGCAATGGCGGACAGTGCCAGTGACAAGCCCGAGCGCAGCCCTTCCGACAAGGACCGCAGCCGCCAGCAGAGCCGGCAGGTCTCCGGCAAGGAGGCGGCGAGGAGCGTTGGCCGGGGGCGCCCACCGGGCCAGCCGACGAAAGGGCGCGGCCAGGGACGCGACGCCCAGCGGCCACAGGCACGTCCGGGCGCTCGACCGGGTTCCCAACGCTCGGGGGCACGCCGCCCGCCGGCCCGGCGAGGCGTGCGCCCGGGACGCTCCCGCTCGAGCCTCTTCATCTGGGGGGCGGTCGCCCTCGTGGTGGTGATCGTCGGTGTCATCGTCGGTGTCAGCCAGACGTCGTCCCCGACAACCAAGGGGCTCCACTACACGCCGAGGCCCGTTCCGGCGAAGGTGCTGCACGAGATCACCCACGTGCCGACGTCGGCCTTCGACGCCGTCGGGACGGGGACAGGCGGCATCAACCTGCCCACCGTCGTCACCACCTCGCTGAAGCCGCTCGCGCGGAACGGCAAGCCCGAGGTCTTCGGGTTCTTCGGGCAGTTCTGCCCGTACTGCGCGGCGGACCGCTGGGCGATCATCGCCTCTCTGTCACGCTTCGGGACGTTCAGCGGCCTGAAGACGATGCAGTCCTCGCCTGTCGACAGCTTCCCGAGGACCCAGACGTTCGAATTCGCCACAGCGACGTACACGAGCCCCTACCTCGAGGCCGACCTCGTGGAGGTCTTCGGCCAGGACAAGGCGACAGGCTCGCATCCGGTCATCAACCGGCCGTCAAAAGAACAGCTCAAGCTCGTGAACAAGCTCGACCCCGGCGCGACGACAATCCCCATCCCCTACTTGGACTGGGGCAACAAGGTCGTCTTCCCCGGAGCGAGCTACACACCGCAGCCGCTCCAGACACTGTCTCGAACTGCAATTGCCGCGTCGCTGAGCGATCCGAGCGACCCGATCACGAAGCTCATCTTGGGCAGCTCCAACTACATGTCTGCCGCCGCCTGCTCCATAGACGGCGGCAAGCCCGCGTCGGTGTGCACCAGCTCGGGCATCCAGGCCGCGGCGAAGGCCCTGAAGCTCTCGGTCTGAGCGGACCATGAGCGGCACTCGCACGCGACAGCGATCCCCCGCGCACACCACCCGACGCGAGCGCGCCCTGCTGCAGTCGCAGGCCGCCCGGGCGCGTCAGGAGGAGCCGCACGGAGTCCTCTCGCGCCTGGTGGGTTACCTGCGCAAGCCAACACCGGACACACGGGAGGTCGTCTCGGCCGCTCGCTGGCGCACGATCGCCGCGCTCGTGCTGTCGATCGGCGGGCTCGGCGTGTCGACGTACCTCACCGTCGCCCACTACTCGCACACCCCGCTCGCTTGCTCGGACTCTGGGATCGTGAACTGCGAGAAGGTCACGACGAGCGCCCAGTCCGTCTTCCTCGGGGTGCCGGTCGCCGTATGGGGGCTCGCTTTCTTCGTGGCGATGGTCGCGGTGAACCTTCCCGCCGCGTGGCGATCGGTCGACCGGCGTGTCCATGCGCTGCGGTTGGCGATGGTCGTGGTCGGCATGTGCTTCGTGCTGTACCTCGTCTCGGCCGAGCTGTTGATCATCAAGAACATCTGCCTGTGGTGCACGTCGGTTCACGCGATCACCTTCCTGCTCTTCGTGCTCGTGGTCGCCACGGTCCCGCAGATGCTCGGCGCGGGCCGTTTCCTCACAGCGACACCGCGAGGAGGCTGGACACGCTGACCGAGACGCGCCCGGCAAGTCGACGTCCATGACCGACGAGCCAGCCCAAGTCAGCCCTGCCGACGCACCGCAGGCTCCGGACGATCCAGCGCAGGCTCCGGACGACGTGCCGACGCCCGACGCCGGAGCCGGGACGCGGCGGCCTGCGACGTCGCTTCTCACCTGGGGGACCGCCGCGCTGGTGCTGGTCATCGTGATCGTGCTGGTCGTCATCAAGGTCACGGGCGCTCCGGTGCCGCCGACATCGTCGGCGGCCTCGACGCCCACTCCCGCCTCGCCCACGGTCGTGAAAGCCGTGACGGGGATTCCTGCGTCGGTCTACGACGCAGTCGGCGTGACCTCGTCCGACGCGGCCCTGACAAGACCTGGCGTCCTCCACGGCCAACCGCGGCTCACCTCGGACGGCAAGCCCGAAGTCGTCTTCGTGGGGAACGGGTTCTGTCCCTATTGTGCGG